>JAHXHU010000121.1 GCA_025656375.1 Candidatus Thiodiazotropha sp. (ex Ustalcina ferruginea)
CGGGACTTCTTCATTGTAGATTCTCCTTTTCGTAATCATAATTGGAAAATTCTACTTTTGAACCCCGTTATTTTTTGGGGGGATTACCCCCACTCTCGTCTGACTAATAAATGTTTGGAGTTAATGACAACAATGATTCTATTTGGTCCAGCCAAAGCAATCAGAAAACGCTATAACGAACTGAACCCAAGACTCTACAGGCTTGCGTGGTCATGGTGCCATGACGTGGATAAAGCGCAGGATTTAGTTCAGGAGACCTGGGCCAAAGCGCTGGAGCATAGCAAACAGTTAAGGGATGCAGAGAAGCTTCTGCCATGGTTGTCAAGGATAATGGTGAATCTCCACTGCGATACCCATAGACGGAAACAGGATCATTTAGATATCGATAATGATGAGTTGGTTGGAATTGATGACACACTCGATAACATTAATCGTGGTAATGATATTCAACGAGTGCGTGATGCCGTTTCCCACCTGCCGGAAGAACAACGTATGGTCTTAACACTTGTTGATCTGATGGAATTGTCCTATTCCCAGGTGGCAGACGCCATGGACATACCGATTGGTACTGTTATGAGCCGACTGAGCCGTTCACGCCGAAGATTACGGGAGCTTTTAGAAACCGGAGACAAGACAGAAGTGCCCATCGGAGTACGGAGAGTTAAATGAAAAAGTATGGAGAGACGTTCTCGGAAGATATACTCAATGCACTTGCTGATCAGCAATTTTCTCCCACTGAACAGGCTGAAATGCTACAGCAGATCAGAAATGATGAGGAAGCAGCCACTGAACTATGCCAGCTGCGCAATATGAAGGCGTCAGTACAACTTGCTTATGCAGAACCAACGTCTCCCCCTCAGTCTGCAAAATTAAAAACCTCGATGCGAATACCACTGGCCATAGCCGCAACTGTGCTGTTGCTCATTGGATCAGCAGTGATGCTGCAGTACAGCTCGCCATTGATGACCATGAGTAGCACAGATCGAGTTGTTCTGCTGGATCCACAGGGAAAGGGTCAACGTCCCGCTAAAGCTGAAGATGAGGAGATGCGCGTTGTGTTTCATGTCCAGAACATCAGACAGGTCAGTGCTGGAGAGCTGTTGGATGAAGTGAAAAGTTTGATGCTCGATTTTTCTGGGCGGGGTGAGACTGTACGTGTCGAAGTCGTAGCCCATAGCGATGGCCTCGGTCTATTACGCTCAAAATTGACAACAGAAAGTGAACGAATTGCGCGAATGGTAAGAGATTATCCCATGCTTACCTTTGTCGCCTGTCAAAACACGATCAACAGATTGAAGGTGGAAAAAGGCATCGAAGTTGTTCTTATACCGGATGTGGTTGTTACGGAGTCAGGCGTTGCCTATGTGGTACGCAGGCAAAAAGAGGGTTGGGTATACATTCAGGTTTGATGCATTACAAAAAATCAGTTGTTTCGCAGCACCTGCAAACACACTGAGTCTATTACCAAGATGAGGATTGAAAAATGAATACAGGTCGAATGTCAAAAATTTTGATGAGCTGTATAGGCATGCTGGTAGTGAGTGTTGCCATGGCCGGCTCCTATGGCAAGCAGAAGGTTGTCTACCATATCAATTACGATAACCCGAAAACCCAGGCTGGTGCTTTACGTAACATCCAGAATCATATCAATGCCGTCGGTGCGGAAAACCTGGACCTGAAGGTCGTTTTGCATGGCAAGGGGGTGAGTCTACTGCTTGAGCCTGATGCTGTAAAAGAGACCAAACTAGTACTTGGAAATGCCACTGACGAAATACAGGCCAAAATATCCGGACTGAACGAACAGTGTGTCGGCTTTCATGTTTGTGCCAACACATTAAGGCAAGAAGGTCATTCTGACTGAGCATCTCTATGACACATCAGATTCAGATGTAGTACCGAGTGGTGTCGCTGAACTGGCCAAACTCCAGGCCGAAGGATATACCTATATCAAGCCCTAGTCCTCGTCTAGAAATGCATATAATATTAGGGTGTGGTCCTGCCGCACCCTACATCAGGGTCGTCCGCCCGGTCTGGGGAAGAACCCATATATCTTTCGATGAGTTTATAGTATGTGTCATTCTGGCTAGCCACGATTTTTACTAAACATATAAAAAACATACTATGCAACCTCATATATTGGTAATCATATATAATCGATTTCAATAGCGTCGATATTCGAAAGGACCTGTTCGATTTGTAATTCCCCTTGCTGAGATGCAATATTTTCTAGTCTCTTACACAGGTTTAACTTGAACTCTCGACACAAATTGACTACCTCTTCCCGACTATAATTTTGCTTTGATTGCTTAACACACTCTACTGAACCTGAGCCACCCAATAGCGTCACTTTTGCAGAGCGCCTGATCATACTACTGGAGCCTGTACCTTCCTCGCTGGCAGTCAAGGGGCCTGTCTTTGTGTATGTCTTACTTTGATACCCGAATCGCTGGCCTATCTTGAGTTGAGGAAATCGCATCTTGAAACCTATTCAATCGATATACTTGGAACAGTTGATTCTATCTCATTAAGCGTTGTAAAACGGTAGCCAATAAACCAGGTGGGGGAAACTGTTCGCTGTCGACGGTCACCGTTCTTTCATGTTCATAGGACGTTAATGGCTCACAACTCTGTTGCTGTTGCATCAGGACTGTCAAATCGGCTTCGGAGGGATCATTGCCCTGCTCACTCCTGTGCTTAATACGATCATACAATAGGGTCTGACGTGCCTGACAATCGATGATCAGTATTGGAGCCTGTTGACTCTCTGCCATCTGAAGGAACATTTCACGCTGCCAATAGGCCAAGAATGTAGCATCGATGATAACTGAAAACCCATTCCGTAGCAGCCGTTTCGCCATCCCCATCAGATGGGTATATGTGACTTGGGTTGCCTTGTCACTGTAGCGCTCGGAAGCTGTTGTTCCCTCTGCAACGCCTTGTTCGGGAAATAGTCGCTTTCGCTCAATGTCCGAACGTAAACGAATCGCCATCATCTGCTCTGCCAGCCAACCGCTGATGGTGCTCTTACCCGATCCGGAGAAGCCATGGGTGATGATCAGGGATGCAGGGGGATGACGAGTTATCGATTCTGCCAGGGAAAGGAAGCTACGGTACTCCACCAGTAGCTGCTCCTGTTCCTCATAGGGAAGACCCTCTTGGGATGCACGAATAGCACTTACCTTTGCCCGCACCATGGCACGATAGAGCAGATAGAAACGCAACAGTGGCAGACCGACATAGTCTCCGGACTGTTCCAGGTAAACATTCAATAGCAGGTCTGCGTCAGGATTAAGCCCACGATGCTGGAGATCCATAATTAAAAATGCGATATCGCTGAGGGTGTCAATCCAACGAAGATTGGGATTGAATTCAATACCGTCAAATGGGGTTATACGTCCCTCAAAAAGAGCGATATTGCCCAAATGGAGATCACCATGACACTCCCGGATATGTCCCGATTGATAACGCTCTTCCATGAGAGGTTCTAACACACTTGCCTGTTGCTCGGTCCATGTCTGCAGTATGTTGAGACGCTCTATCTCAAGCAAGGGCTGCTTTAACCCTCGAATCAATTGGAAATTCTCTTCCATGGGTTTAAGAACATGCTTGGGTTTTCCGTAGGGCATCTCCTCTGATGCAGTTGGAATCATTTGATGAAAGTCTGCAATCAGCACAGCTAAGCGTTCGATCATGTCCCGGTCTGGTAGCGTTTTATTGAGTAGGTCTTGTTGGCGAAAACGACGCATTCTCACCGCATATTCCAGGATATCGCTATCAGCATTCATTATCGGTTGTTCAATGCTGCCACCGATGCCCACAACATCGAGATAGAGTGTAGGTGCCAGACGACGATTGAGCCGTAACTCCTCTTCACAACACAAGCGCCGCTTCTCCAGGGTCGAAAAATCAAGAAAGCCCAGGTTGAGTGGTTTCTTGATCTTGTAGACAGTCTCACCGACCAGTAGTAGATGAGAGATATGGGTCTCGATATGCTCGGCCTGATCAAGGGTGTGCCCAAAGCACGCGGGACGCTTTAGCAGTTGCTGGATCAAATGGTGCTGCAGATCCAGCTCTTCGGCATTCGGGATCATAGTGGGGTTCCGTGGAAGAACCGACAAATTTTACAAGTTTGAGGTTGTTACCATGATCTGTCAGTGCCAACCTCAGTGAAGCTGCACTTTACAAAGCTATTCCTCAAATCAGCCTCATGGCTCATTTCGGCTGATAGGTTGCATATTTGTCGATAAAGGTCTTCATTGTCAGTGTATTTAAAGGCCAATTCGTACTCCCAATCTTCAAGTTTTTTGGCATTATAGTTTGATAAGTAGGACCAGCGGGGAAATTTGAACAGAAACTTACGGTTTCGCCCTTGCAGGTCCAATCCAAACCACAATCGTATGGTTGAGGCCATTACACTTACCGGGCCAGCTTAAAGGTGGTACGAAGAAACCCGAGCGTTCAGTTGACCTGCAATAATAGCCAAACGTTCGGACAACTGTGCACTTTGCTCGGCCTTTCCAAAGACTGTCTCAGACTGCTTCTTAACTTCAAAAATGTTAGTGTTCATATCATTCGCAACCGTACTTTGTTGCTCGGCTGCGGTTGCGATTTGCCCATTACCATCGTTGATCTGAATTATCGATTCCTCGATTGACTTTAGGGCGTCTGTTATTTGATGTGCCAGATCAATGCTCTGATTTGTTTTGCTCTGGCTACCCTCCATTGAACGGACGGCAATTTGGGTGCCAGATTGCAGTTTTTTAATCAATCCCTTAATCTCATCAGTCGAACTCTGGGTTCGCTGGGCCAGCGTACGCACCTCATCGGCCACTACAGCGAATCCACGACCTTGTTCCCCAGCCCGTGCCGCCTCAATGGCTGCATTCAAGGCCAGCAGATTTGTCTGGTCAGCAATCTGGCTGATTGTATTCAATATGCCACCGATGGCCTCCGAACTGTGTACCAAGTCTTCGATATGACCCGCAGTTCTCTCAATTTCACTCGCCAGGTCATTGATGGCATTGATATTGATATCAACTATTTTTCCACCGTGCTGGGCTTGTTCCTGAGCCTGCGCCGTTGCGTCAAAGGCAATTTGTGCATTTTTGGCTACATCCGTGACCGTGATTGCCATTTCCTTCATTGCATTTGAAGCCTGAGTGGTTTCATGCAACTGATGATGCATCCCATTTCGTGTTTGGTCTGCTATGGCAGTTAATCTATTGACTTCATTCTGGAGCTCGTTAGAGGCATCGACAATCTCCGCACTGATCTGGTGGAAACTCTCTACCATACTATCGAAAGCAGTTGCGACAGCGCTCAGTTCGTCATTTCCCTCATCACTAATGCGTTTGGTTAAATTCTTTGTTTCGGCAATATCATTACTAACCTGCCGCAACACATTGATGCGGCTGAGAACCCTGCGCTTAAAGACAATATATCCAGCCGCCGCTACGAATAACGATACAACAAGAAAAAATAATGCGATATTACGTAAATGATCGATGGATTCTTTGGCGTCGGCCTCCATCATCATCACGCCTTTATTCATCTCCTTGAGAATGCTCACTGAGTTTGCAAGCAGTTTTTCTAGCACGGTTTTATCAGGATTTTCCGTTGCAACTTGATTAATTTCAGCCAAAAAAACACGCCAAAGGCTTGACACATGATCGAGTTGCGCTTTTATGCGCTGATTTTCCATGGGAGGAAGTTTCATGGAGACATTGCCAGTAATCAGAGCTTTGAGCGTTTTGTCGAACAACCCAGTGGTTTTTTGTAAGTCCCCCTGAGTATTGACTCCCTGTAAACTAAACAGTACTTCTTTTGTCATTTTTTGAGTCAACATCCGTTGACGTCCTGCCAAATTGATGATGGTGGCAGTGGCTTCTGAGCCGCTTATCCAGCTTTGAATGGTGATAAAATTGCCAGATATGAGTAAAACAAACAATACTATTAATAACGTAAACTGCCAATGAATCCGGTTACTCATATTTCTGATTCCTTATTATAATTTGATAATGTGAAAAACGGCTTTATTGTGAGTGACGAAATGTTTGAAACATACTTTTCAACGCAACAATTAACCTTGGCGGCATATATTTCCTATTCTTTAAATACCTGAAAGCTAACGTTTGTCGAAGCCACTCGGACACTTTCCTTTGGCAGCCTCAATGTACTTGTAAAGTGGTGACTTTGAGATCCCCATCATTCTGCAGATCCGATCAACAGTATGCTCCTTCTCATCATAGAGTTTTACCGCCAATACTTGTTTGTCTTTAGTGAGCGCCTTCGGTCTACCCCCTTTACATCCTCAAGCACGAGCTGCCTGGAGGCCTGGGTGTCACCGGCCCTGGCATGAAAAGCCTGTTGCAGCCCTGAATGCTCTTCAACTATCTGCTCGCACCCGACCTGGTGGAGGGGGCCACCCGCTGAAGATTCAAGATCTGATCGTCGGTCGAGACACGTGCATAACCGACAAGCATAACTTTGACCCCGAACCCGATGAAGTAAAAATGCTCGCAAAGACTAATTTATAGGGGTCCTGTGGGAGAACCAGCAAATTTGACAAATCGAGGGTGCTACCATGATCGGTCAGTACCAACCTCTCTAAAACTGCAATCAACAAGACCGTTTCGCAAATCAACACTCATGGCTCACCTCAGCAGATAAGTCGTAGATTTGCCTCTCAAGGTCTTCGTCGCGATGTATTGAAAGGTCAATTCATACTGCCAGCCATCTTTCTCCAGTTTCTTTGCGTTGTACTCGGAAAGACAGTAATCCTCAATGTGTTGGACAGACTTTCCTTTCCCCCGAACAAGCTTGCTGTTGTTTTCAACTTGCAGCCAGAGTATCACTTTCGTGGTTTCATCCCTGGTAGTGAGTCCGCTTGCTTAACCGCATTTAATGCTCGGTAGATCGTGGCGTCACCCAATCTGAATTCCTTGGCCAACTGGCCGATGGTGGCTCAGGCAAACCATTCGCATTCTGGCTGAAACTCCCCTCTCTGGGTAAGTTCAGGCCGGGCGTTAGGGCTGATGTTTTAAGCTTTCCCCATGCCCGTTACGCCAGACTTAAAGCAGCGTTATTTGAATACAATGCCATCTTCAAGAGCATCCATGTGCTCAACCTGATTGATGATATGCAACTCAGAAAAGCGATCCGAAGCGCCCGCAATCGCACTGAGGCATATCACCAGCTCCAGAGCAATATCCGAAAGACTTACAACGGTGTTTTTCAGGGTAAAAGAATCGTCGAAAACTGGGTCAGTGCCCACGCCGCCAAATTGGTTGCCAACTGCATCGTTGCCTACAACAGCATGATTCTGAATGCCATGTACCATAAGATGCTGGCCAACAGCGCCTCTCAAGAGGTAATCGATGAATTTACCCGGATTTCACCAATTGCATGGACACATACGTTGTTCACTGGCCAGCTTCAAGAAAAGCAGCGGAACAATTAATGTGGAAGCGATGGCGAGGATATTGGAGGATCATGTGAAACAGCATTTCTGGCGTGACAATGAAGATCAATATTGATCATGATTTGATCTTTCGACCAAAACTTGTCGAATTTGTCAGTTCTTCCACAGGATCCCATTAGTGGGAGCATCCTTGACTTAATATTAGATAGTGCTAATATATCGCTCACTTTTTTGATCGTAGGCTGTTAATGGCGATCCTTCATACCGTCATTATCACATCTGAATAAGCAAGATGATGACGGACCAACACTGATAGTTTAGAGGCAAATCCATGAATATCGACCGTATTGTTCTCGCCTTTGCCGGCTTTGTAATCCTGTTGAGTGTAGCGCTTTCGCACTATCACCACCCCTACTGGCTCTTCTTTACAGCATTTGTCGGACTTAATCTCCTACAATCAGCCTTCACGGGATTCTGCCCATTGGCTACAATTCTAAAGAAGTTGGGCAAAAACAGTGGTTCCGCTTTCTAGCGAACCACCCTATCCAGTTTGGGGTTTCGACCCTTTCTTGGTTGGTTGGCGAGGCGCAGGGAAGCGCCGGTTTCAATCGACTAACCTTCCTCTTCATCATCAATATCCACCGGTTCAGCCTGCAGGTCATGGGCGGTTGCATCCGTGATGCGCACTTCGATGAAATCCCCAGCTTGCAACGTCCAGGCACCGGGTATGAAAACCCGTCCATCAATCTCAGGAGCATCTGCCGGGCTTCGTGCCACCACCTGCTTCTCCCTGACTTCATCAACCAGGACCACCATCTCCTGGCCAATCTTGGCCTGTAGTCGCTGACGACTTATCTCCGTTTGTTTCTGCATGAAACGGGCACGGCGTTCTTCCCTGACCTCATTGGGCAATGCGCCAGGCAGTTCGTTAGCCTGTGCCCCTTTAACGGGTGAGTAGGCAAAACAACCCACCCGGTCGAGTTGCGCTTCATCCAGAAACTCAAGCAGCTCCTCAAACTCGGATTCCGTCTCACCTGGAAAGCCAACAATAAAGGTACTGCGCAGGGTGAGTTCGGGACACTCCCGACGCCAGCGTGCAATGCGCGCCAATACTCTTTCAGTGGCTGCAGGACGTTTCATCGCTTGCAACACACGGACATTGCCATGCTGCAACGGCATGTCGAGGTAGGGCAAAACATGGCCCTCTGCCATCAGCGGTAACAGATCATCCACATGGGGATAAGGATAAACGTAGTGCATTCTGACCCATGCCTGGAGCTCTCCAAGAGCAGCGGCCAATTCTTTGAGTCTTGAAGCAACAGGACGGCCCTGCCAAAAATCGGGACGGTATTTGATATCAACCCCATAGGCACTGGTATCTTGAGAGACAACCAGCAATTCCCTCACCCCTGACTCAACCAGACGCTGTGCCTCAAGCATGATTTCGCCGAAAGGCCGGCTGACCAACCGCCCACGAAGATCTGGAATAATGCAAAAGCTGCAGCTGTGGTTGCAACCTTCAGAGATTTTTAGATAGGCGTAGTGTCGGGGAGTCAATTTAACGCCCTGCGGTGGCACAAGACTGGTAAAAGGATCATGGGGTGCCGGTAGCTGCTGATGGACTGCATCCATCACGGCTTCATAGGCATGAGGCCCGGTGACCGTTAATACCTGCGGATGGGCATCTCGAATACGTGCCTCATCCTTACCCAGGCAACCGGTAACGATGACACTGCCATTCTCCTGGAGCGCCTCGCCAATTGCATCCAGGGACTCCTCCACTGCTGCATCAATAAACCCGCAGGTGTTCACGACCACCAGATCAGCACCTTGATAACTCGCTGAAAGTTGATAGCCCTCAGCCCGTAATCGACTGAGAATATGTTCAGAATCGACCAGGTTCTTGGGGCAACCCAGACTGACAAAACCGATTTGAGGGGGTGCTTCTGACATGCCTTCTCGTTTTAGTAGTTGAGTCTGAAAAGTTCGCGACGGTAACGGGCCACCTGCTCATCTTTGGCATCGAGCCGGTCCAATACAGCCTGCATGGCTTTGCGAGCAATATCGTTACGGTAGGTGGAATGATCCTGTACCAGATCGAGTAACAGATCGAGGGCTGCCTCCAAATCGTCACCTATCAGGGTAACGGCTGCAAGCTGATAGCGCGTGTCCGCATCTTTGGGGTTCACTTCCAATCGGTGCTGAATTGCCTCAAGCTCGTCTGCTTCGTCTGCTTCCTCTGCTGTAACAATGATATCAAGATGAGCCAGCAGGTTACGTATCTCAACCCCATCCTGAGCCTGTTCGGGTAGTGCACTCAACAGATCATAGGCCTCCCTGAATCGCTCCTGGCGCATTAAAATCTTGGTCATCAGCGCTGGCAGAGAGAGGTTCTGCGGATCATTGACAACCGACTCTGCCAGTATCTTCAATGCCCTTTCCGGATCGCCTGATTGCCACGCCGCAATCGCATCCCTACTGTTGCTATCGAGCTGTTTCTGTACATACTCATCGATAATTCGCGGGTAGTCGGATTCAGGTTGTACCCCGTGATACTCCCCGACCAGATCGCCATGACTGAACAGTTTAAATGAGGGCAGACTCCGAACACCGAAGCGCTCTGCCAGGGCTTTTTGCTCATCGGTATTGATAGATACCAACAGGAAGCGTCCCTCATAGCGCTGGGCAAGATCGATAAAGATCTGTTGCTGCTTGAGCGACGGTCCAACCCAGGTTGCCCAGAAATCAACTATCACCAGGCCACGCTTGGAGTTTTCCAATACCAATCGATCGAAGTTGTCCGCTGTGCCCTCGAGAATATAGCTGGGTGTCGTCATGAATTGAGCAGACTCATCAGTGAGTCGCTGGCATGATCACGCCCCATCTCAACGATGATTGTCTCAGCTATTTCAAGATCGCCGTTTGCAAGATGAGGCATCAACTGCTCTGCAATCTGCTGCACAATCAGCATGCCGGCACGATTCGGGTCGGCCTCCTCGAGGGAATTGATGTTCTGTTGCAGGATCTGCAGATATTGAGAAAAGGATTCAGCCTGTCCAATTTGTTCAAGTGACTGAAACTCAGAGGTAAAATCGATGTGCAACTCACGCCCTGGCTGCTCAGGATCATCCAACACACCTATCTTCAATGGACCTTCAATCAACATCACATCTCTCCACAAATCACTACTATTTGAGGACATGTTAATCTGATCGGTTGGTTCATCAAAGCGAATTGAGTAAAAACAAATACTTAAATTTCCCCTGGAAATTCCTTTCAGAATTGGATTCTTCCACCATGGGAAAAAGTATGCGAGTATGATTGCGACTTGGGTGCTGCGAGATATGGCCTGATAACGATGAATTTCTGCCGACTCATCAAGGATGATGGCGAATAGAAATTGAGTTCATCAGAACCCATCTGGTAGCGCAGCCATAAAGCGGTCGGCTCAGTGTCGTTTAAATGAGCTGCCGACCTCTGTAGTTTGTGAGGTAACACATTGAAAAACTGTAAGCTTTGTCGATTTAACAAGGTCTGCAACGACTTGCCGGGAATCTGCATCCTGGCCCAATATGCCGCTGTCGCTGTCTTGATCGCCTCTCTGGGTTTCCTATTTTTCACCCAGGAGATACTTGCCTGACCCAATCTGCTGCTAAGATCTGGCAATTAGCAGGTGGAGTATGTGGGTGGATAGGTATAAGTTCCGAGAAACCTTAGGTTTCTATCAGGTGCCTGTCATAGACCAGTCGGACTTTGTCGTCCGGTTTCCCCTTTGGGTATTCAATCGCTCAGCAGCTCGTGTGATGGATGATTCTCTGACTGCGCTACCGTATCCCTTGAGAAGTAACATGGCATCGAGCAGGGAACCTCATAAAGAGGCAGCCCTCTAGTAAGTATAATTTCTTTATTTATCATGGCAGTATATTTCTTTATTAATCCTCCCGATGAAGACTATGTTAGACCTTTATGAAAATAATGCAAATCCGCTATGATTCATGCTGAATATTGAGTTGCTTACTGGACGATGACATACCAATCACTTAAACCTGGAATTACCACAGCTGCGTGATTTGCAGCGGACTGCAGCTGAGTAATGAACCATGCCTGAGAAAAAACCACAGATTGCCCCCGGCAGCCGGGTCAAGATGCACTTCGCTCTCACCCTGCCTGATAACACAGAGATCGTCTCGACATACCAGGACACCCCCCTGGATTTCACCTTGGGTGACAACACCATGGAACAGATGTTGGAGTTAGCCCTTCTGGGCCTACATGCCGAGGATGAACAATGCCTGACTGTCTCCGGAGATGATGTTTACGGACCAAGAGACGAGATGCTGATTCATTGGCTGGATCTTGATGCTTTTCCTACCAACCAGAAACTCAACGAAGGAGAAGTCATCGCATTCACCACACCTGAAGGTGAGGAGCTGGCCGGTATCGTACTGCAGGTTGAATCGAAGCGAGTGCAGGTCGATTTCAACCACCCCCTGTCCGGTAAGCAATTTAACTACAAGGTCACTATCCTAGAGGTTGAGCACACCTAGATAGCTAGATATGCTGACGCTCACAGCACTCTTTCAGTATTCCTCGATCAATGAATCAGACACAACAGATATTTCTAGCCAACCCCAGAGGTTTTTGTGCCGGTGTCGACAGAGCAATCGAAATCGTCGAACGTGCTCTGGAACTCCTCGGTGCACCCATCTATGTGCGTCATGAAGTGGTACACAATCGCTTTGTAGTCGAGAGCCTGCGAGAACGAGGGGCAATTTTTGTCGATCAACTGGATGATGTCCCCGATGGCCAAACCGTCATATTCAGTGCTCACGGCGTCTCTCAAGCTGTGCGAGAAGAGGCGCAACAACGCCAACTCAGAGTTTTTGATGCCACCTGCCCTCTGGTGACCAAGGTTCACCTTGAGGTTGCCAGACGATGCCGTGATGGTTATGAGGTGATATTGATCGGTCACAGAGGACACCCGGAAGTTGAAGGTACTATGGGCCAATGCACCGGTGATAGCACCTATGCACGCATCCATTTGGTGGTTACCCGCCACGATGTCGAACAATTGGAGATCGGCAACCCGGTGAAGATCGCCTTTGTTACCCAGACAACCCTCTCCATCGACGATACTCAACAGATAATTTCAGCATTACAGCATCGTTTTCCTAACATCACCGGCCCCAAAAAAAATGACATCTGCTATGCCACACAAAACAGACAGGATGCCGTCAAAGAGCTTGCCAGGAACTGTGACTTGGTACTGGTAGTCGGCTCACCAAACAGCTCCAACTCTAATCGCCTCAGGGAAATCGCCGAGAAACACGGACCACCGGCCTACCTCATCGATGGCGCACAGGATATCGACACGGATTGGCTGGTTGATAAGCATCATATTGGTGTCACCGCCGGGGCCTCTGCACCTGAAATCCTGGTGGAAAACGTTATCGACAGACTCAGGGCATGGGGATGTGAATCAGTGATAGAGACTCAAGGTAAAGCTGAAGAGGTGGTGTTTGCTTTACCGAAGTCACTATTAGTTGATTCTGGCAAATGATAAATCCTTCCAGGTAACACAATCCGCAACTCATATTAATAGGGCCATACACTAGCCATGTGACGCGTATTACACCACTTGACTTATCTTTTCACATCAAATCAAAAAACTACAATTATTCCTATTTAGGGCGATATAGTCACTGGAGAGAGGCTCAACACTGTTTTTTTAGGATATATGGATAGTCTCCCCCGACGAGCGGTATGCCCACTCGTTGAAGACTGCTCTAAGCTATGGACTGAACGAGTGAGGTTTTGATATGTATCGAAAAAAAGGTTTCACCTTGATTGAGTTGATGATAGCTATCGTCATTGGGGCAATCTTATTGACCATAGGCATCCCAGGCTTCTTAAATATGGTTCAACGTAATGCTGTTACAACTACGAGTAACGAGTTGCTTGCCTCACTGTTGCTCGCTAGAAGCGAGGCCGTTAGACAGGAGCTGAATACCACCTTCACATTAGAGGCTGATGGCTGGGAAGTGGATACAGGTGCAATCAATCAGATCAATAATACCGTGGCCAATGACAACATTACCCTAGCAGGCAATCTATCAACTCCCGGCGATATTATTACCTATAACTCTATGGGTCGGGCAGCACTCGTCGTTGGTGATTCGATCGATGTAAGTTTCGATGGAGAAGTTTTAAGCCATGTTTGCCTTAGTATAAACGGTCGTCCTTATATAAAATCCGAATCAGAGGGGGACTGCCCATGAGATCCTTGTCAACCACTCCACAACGGCACTTTTGTCAAGGCATGACCCTCGTCGAGGTATTGGTCGCAGCTGTTGTCATCGGTATCGGCTTGATGGGGGTAGCCGCCCTCCAGGTGGCTGCACTACAAGGCTCAAGCAACGCGCAATCTCGCTCAAAGGCTACAGACATGATCTCTTCCCTGGCAGACAGAGTCCGTGCCAATCCTGATGGTGTCAACGATTATATCTCGGCGGCACCTGGCGGAAATTGTGCTGCAACTGCGCCTGCAGCTACTTGCGCAATGCATCCGGATGATTCTACGGCAACTGGCGTTTCAGCCTGTACACCAACTGAGTTGGCTGTATATGACTTGTGGGAGATACGTTGTGATCTGGAAAACGAGCTACCTGGTGGTCAACTTGCGGTCGGTTGCCCTGGCACATGCCCTCCTCTCACACCCATGCAAATCACAATCACTTGGCAAGTACAAGATACCACTGCAGGCTTTACAACTCAAAACGTCACCTTGAATATGATGCCTTGGGTATCGGCAGGACCCCCATTATGATATCTATAATAAAGAAACAAGCAGGCTTCTCAATCATTTCACTATTGATCGCCAGTTCAATCGGTATTTTCCTTATCGGTGGCGCAGGCAAAGTATATGTGGATAGTAAAAGTACATTCACCGCACGATCTGCCATTACAGCAGCCACAGAGAGCACCCGATTCGCCATTCAGGATTTGCGTCGCACCTTGGTCATGGCGGGTAGAAGTATTGGCGAGAATGATGACGGGCCTTTCGCCTACGCATCAGCAGACAATGGCTTTCGAACCTTTCCCGCCGTTGATGCTGCTGACGGGATAATTGATGTAGATAGCAATGGATCCAGCGTGATAGCCATCCGGTATGCCGGTGGGCCAGCACCTTGCGGACAAGCAGGCACGCTTGCAGGCACACGTGGTGCAACCAGGACCGTACGCTTCTACCGCGACGATGATGCGAATCTCATATGTCAAGTCGTAGAAACCGGCTTTGCTCAACCCTTGGTATCAGGGATTGTCGCCATGCGGGCGTTATATGGTGTGGATACAAATGCCGATGATATTGCTAATCAGTACCTTACAGCCACACAAGTAGACGCAGCCAACTATTGGCTCAATGTGGTAGCGATTCGCATTGGCATAATTACAAGTTCTGGCGATGGTGCAGAGCTTCCTCCACGTTATCGTCCTGCTGCTGCTGAGGAGCTGGATCTCCTTGGAATGACCTTCACAGCACCCACCACATCCAATTTCTATAAAAGTGCCAGCACGACAATCTCTTTGAGAAATGTGCATAGCAGCGTACAGAGACAGTAATCATGATCATGAATACACACAAACTGCAAAATCTAAACAGACTTCAACACCAAGGTGGTGCAGCATTAGCTGTTAGCTTGATTCTACTCATCATTATCACGCTCTTAAGCGTCAGCGCCATGCGGTCAACCAATCTCGACACCAAGGTTTCCGTCAACCACCAGTTCAAAGAGGCAAGTTTTCAAGCTGCAGAAAGTGCTTTGGGTATTGTCACCGGGCCCTCTCCAGTGGTTCAGGTTCCTACAACGCCAACTTCGCCTCCAACCACCAACGCTAACTATTTCTCCTCATCCGGGGTGACTAACCAGGCTGATCTCTCTGCTGATCTCATCATGACTTATATAGGCCCATCCAGAGCCTACAAGGTCTCCGGGTTTCGCCCGAACGCTCTAACTCATGAATACCAGGCCGATGCTATTGGTACAGTGGATCAAAGCGGTACCAGGACACAAAATAGCATGCGACTTCTGCTTATCAGGAATTAGGAGCCATTCTAATGATTATTAAGACACACTCTACCTATACAAATAAACTTGCCATTTCCTTAGGACTCCTTATTGGACTGGTTTCCACAAACTTCCCTGCCTTTGCGGATGACGTTGAGATCTATCTGCAAGAACCACCTGACCCCGTACCACCGAATGTACTATTCGTGCTCGACGAGTCTGGCAGTATGGCCACAAACGACCGTAGAGGCAGCCTCGTGACTGCAATGCAGACATTGATCAATGATCCGGATATGGGTAATGTCAACGCTGCCCTACTAGGCTACACAACACGGTGGGGAAATGACGGCCCTCTCTTCTTACGAGCCCACAATGGTAATTTCAGCTTAATCGAGGATAATAGACCAAGTCTTCTTACTGCGGTCGAGGGACTTCAAACTGTCAGCTATACACCGACAGTCAAGGCCATGGAGGCTGCTGTTAACTGGTTCCGTCGTGACCAAACCTTCACAGATTTCAATAACTTTGCAACCACCTCACCAATTGATGGCGATCTAGAGGATAACTGGTGCCGACCCAACCACATGGTCGTACTCACTGATGGGCGCCCTAACTCGAATTCCCCAACCTCTGGACAGGCTTATGGATTAACCAGTTTTGAAGGTACCAACTGTACCAGTGATGCAACTTCAAGTTGGCAGTCTGGCCGCTGTGCCAGAGAGATTGCATCCTGGGCCTTCAACACCGACCTGGAGACAGGAACAGGTTGGGAAGATCAACAAAACATTGTCACCCACACTATTGGTTTTGATACCAATGATGCGACCATACAAAGCTTTATGACCAGCATAGCGAACGCAGGTGGTGGTAACTACTATCCTGCTAACAATGTCTCACAACTGGTCTCAGCCTTCACAGCCATAGTCACCCAGGCAATGGAGTCCATCCCCTATGCCTATACAGCACCAGTCATACCTTTCAACCAGGATAATGCAGCAATCAGTGGAAACAATATCTTTGTACCACTCCTTGTGCCAGGAGCCGAGATTTTTTGGAAAGGTAATTTAAAGAACTACACTATTTCAACAACTACATCGACTGATGGGGACATATCAATCATCCTTCGGGATGCAAACAATCAGCCTATCATCAATGATAGATTTGAGTTCATTAGCTCTACAGATCATTGGAGCACGTCATCCGATGGGGGCGATCCACTGGTTGGCGGTGCTGTCGCTCATATGACATCATCAGGCAGTAGAAACCTGTTTACAAATGTCAATCCCAGCGCCCCGCTTTCAGATGCCACAAACCGGGTACATCGTGATACTACTTTAATTACTAACACACTATTAAATGTGAGTACCGATGAGCTTAGAACAGAAGTGCTCAACTGGATCAGTTGGGACCCTACTCTGTCCGGAGATGACTCCCACGAAGGTGAGATGGGAGCACCTATTCATACTCAACCCAGCGTAATGAACTACAGCACTGGCGATGTCATCTATCTGCCTACCAGTGAAGGTGTACTTGAAGCCATTGATGCCGAAACGGGGGAAGAGCTGTGGGCCTTTATGCCCACCGATCTTTTAGATGAGATTTTCACCATTAAAAATAACAATGACTCAATAATCCCCTATTACGGTTTAGACGAACCTCTCACTCTGTATGAGACTGGTGGCAGAAAAATGGCTATTTTCGGCATGCGTAGGGGCGGTAGAAATTACTATATACTGGATATTACTGACAGGCTAAATCCAACCTTCGTAACGCTGATATCCAATACGCCAGGCATTGAAACAACTGGCTTTAGCAAACTTGGTCTAAACCATTGTTCTTAAAAATGGATATTAGTGGAACGACTACTGATGTATTGGTATTCGGCGGAGGCTATGATCCTGATCAGGATGGTGCCACATCCAGACTAGACGATGATGAAGGC
Organism: Candidatus Thiodiazotropha sp. (ex Ustalcina ferruginea); assembly: GCA_025656375.1. Classification (GTDB taxonomy): domain Bacteria; phylum Pseudomonadota; class Gammaproteobacteria; order Chromatiales; family Chromatiaceae; genus Thiodiazotropha. Next base: position 17,429 of record JAHXHU010000121.1, read on the forward strand.
AATGCCATCTACATTATCAACGCTTCAGATGGAACGCTTTTAAGAACAATTTCAGATACCGGTCCATCTCTCTCAATCGCTGACATGGACAACGGTATTGCAGGTGATATCCTTCCAATAGATATCAACTCCAATGGTATTACTGATCGTCTATATGCTGCTGATGTCGGTGGTAGAATAATTCGTATCGATATCCCTGACAGTGACTTCAGTAGTACCGCATTGAGTGGAGGAATAATTGCTGACATCAATATGAATACTCTTGATTATCGGCGTTTCTTTAACACCCCTGAAGTTGGTTATTTCAATAGAGGAGGACACCAATACTTAGCAGTTATGATTGGAACTGGCAACAGACCCTCCCCACTGGACAACGTCATAACAGATAGATTTTATATGATCAAGGATCCAGCCGTGTGGACTGCACCATCCACCTATGTAACCGTTGCGAATGCAGACCTATATGATGCAACAGACAACACTGTTCAGGATGGTAGCACAGCTGATCAAATACAGGCCAGACAGGACATATTGACTGCAAGCGGTTGGTTTATTGACTTTGGAAATGCTGAGAAATCATTCTCAAAAGCTGTCCTCTACAACTACTCCGTTTTATTTACAACCTACAGCGCCGCTCGCAGTACAGATCTGGCAGCCTGTGAGGCTAGGGGTGCCAATGGTGTTTCACGCTTCTACTCTGTCAATATGATAAATGGATCAGCGATGTTCGACGGTTTAGGTGGGCACGAAGGCACTCTCGATGTTGGTGACCGCTCAATGGTATTGAGCATGCTCGGTATGCCGCCTTCCCCAACGCTTGTGTTTCCAGGCGGCCAAAATGGGGTACTAGGCCAAGTGGTGAAAGCGCTTGTTGGGCTGGAAGAAGTCTATGAGTGGGATGATAGATTCATCCCCATTTCCTGGGAGGAGGTTTTTCAATCGGGTAGCCGGGGGTCTCTAACCCCCAGCCCCCACAACACCCTGCATGCGGCTCCGCACAGGGCGTTTCACTTGGAATGGTGAAG
>JAHXHU010000102.1 GCA_025656375.1 Candidatus Thiodiazotropha sp. (ex Ustalcina ferruginea)
TTAGGTGGAATCACCCCGATACAGAAGCTGGCTCAGACAGCTTAACAGTGACTACTTTTGAGTCCCATTATTAATGGGGAGATTACCCCTTTACCTTGTCGGATTCATCTGCTTTTGCTGTCAGCATAATGACAGGGGGTGAGTTCTGGGGTGCCTTGTGTTTTAGCTCGCGTATCAAATCGAGTCCTGATCGACCGGGCAACATCCAGTCCATGAGTATCAGGTCATAGCTGTGTTTGGACAGCAGTTTGCGCGCATCCTGGGCGTTATCGGCTTCGTTGACCAGGAAACCCTTAGGCTCAAGGATAAAACGAATCATCTCCCGGATTTCGGGTTCATCTTCAACAATCAGTATCCGTTGCATCGATTTCTTTGTGAGCCTTGATTTAAATGGGAAGCTGGGCATTTTATTACCCCCCTTAGGCCACTTTGCCTATCCTATCCGTAGATAAAAACCAAGCCAAAGTAAATTGTGAGGGGGTGTTCTTCTTACTATGAATACGCTTTAGTTGCTCAAAATCCAGTCCAATTTTAATATAATCGTCTGTATATAAGCACTAGTTACCTGTAAAGCCTGGAAAAAAACAACTATCAGCTTGATTTGTGATCGGTTTGGTATAATTGCAAGCAGTAACCAGGGGCTATAAAAATATTTGGATGGGCTGCTTGTGATTCAATGCCTTAGCAGTGATAATTCCAGTTGGGCCACATTTGGCGAGATTAACAAAGAAACTTCGTGGAAAGTTACCTGATTTTGGCAGTGCTACTGGTACTGTCTGGCGTTTTCTCCGGTACAGAGACTGCTCTGGTCACCCTGTCGATGGCTCGCGCTGAGTCACTGTACAAGGAAGGTAGAAGGGGCGCTCATGCCCTATATCTTCTCAAGAAAGACCCGAGCCGTATGCTGATTACCATTCTGATCGGCAATAATGTAGTCAATATAGCTGCCTCTGCAATGGCGACAGTTATCGCGACTGACTATTTTGGCGACTCGGGGCCAGGAATCGCCGTAGGTGTGCTTACCATCCTGATCCTGGTATTTGGAGAGATTGCCCCAAAGAGCCTTGCTACCCGTTTTTCTGAACGGATCTCGTTGTTTATTGCGCCCGTTATTTTTGGCTTTATGCGCTTGATCTATCCTCTGGTGTGGTTATTTCTTCAGTTTACCAACTGGGTGCAATCCACTACCAACGCGATGAATGATCCCATGGTGACGGAGTCGGAGGTCATCACGCTCATTGGACATGGTGAGGAAGAAGGTGTGATCGATACCGGTGAGCGTGAAATGATCGAACGCATCTTCAATTTCAACGATCTGAAGGCCGAGGATGTGATGACCCCCAGAAGGCAGGTGTTTCGTCTGGATGGCCGCCGTACGCTACGGGATGTTATCCCCGAGATACTCAAAGTGGGATTTTCTCGTATTCCGCTTTACAAAGAGGATCCGGATGAAATCGTCAGCCTGGTGATGTTGCGTGACCTGCTCAATAACATCGTTTCCGGCGAATTGGATGTGCCCATTTCGGAGTTGGGACAGGAACCACTCTATACGCCGTTGAACACGACCATTGATGAATTGATACGCACGCTGAAGACAAAAAGTATTCATCTCGCTGTGGTGGTCGATGAGCACGGAGCGATGATCGGTGTGGTTTCGCTGGAGGATATGCTGGAAGAGCTGGTGGGCGAGATCTATGATGAAAGCGATAAAAAGCCAAATGACTTGACGGTTCTGGGTGAAGGTAAGGTACTTGTTAAAGGTACAGCCGAGTTACGTGTCGTTGAGGAATATTATGCAATGGATATCCCTGGTAAGCCGACAGATACGATTAATCGTTGGTTACTGGAACACACTGAGCGGATTCCAGAGAAGGATGAGAAGTTTGAATTGGATGGTCTGATCGTGCGGGTTCAGGATGCGTCATCACGCCGTATTCATCAAGTAATTATTCAGAAAACCGACATAAATCAAGAGGGTGACCGCATTGATTTTCAAGCGGAATCCTGATTGTTGTTCTTCAGACGTTGTTTGAAATGATACATGAGCTTTTCTCGCATACGTTTCTCACGGTGCTTTTTCGCTGCCTCGAGGCGCCGTTCTACGACACCTATCAGGGTTTCCTGACAATTAAGTGATTTATCATCCTCAGTGGGTATGCGCCGTTCATAGGTGCCGTCGGAACGCATGTCCCAGGCATTGTGTTTGTCACCAAGCTGAACATCAAGAATTAACCGTAGTTCCTGGCGCAAAGCAGGCGATTCTACCGGTGCCAGTACTTCCACCCGCATCATGAGATTACGCTGCATTAAATCGGCAGAGCCAATAAAGTACTCTTCGTCACCACCGTTTAGGAAATAGCTGATGCGTGCATGTTCGAGGAAGCGTCCCACAATACTGACCACACTTCCGCTTTCGCTAAGGCCGGGAATACCAGGACGGAAACGACAGGTATCTCGTACAATCAGCTCGACTTTTACACCGGCTTGGGTGGCTTTATAAAGCGCCTTAACGATATCGTGATCCTCCAAGGCGTTCATCTTCATCTGGATATGAGCGGGATGGCCATCGTGATGAATCTTGATCTCGCGCTCAATCTTATTCAGCAGCGACTGTTTCAGTGTATAGGGTGCTGCGAGAATCTTACGGTAACTGGGTGGTGGGGAATAACCGGTCAGATAGTTGAACAGTTCAGTCAGATCCTGACCAATCTCCTCGTCACAGCCGAGCAGTCCCAGATCAGTATAGAGACGGGCGGTTCCCGCGTGATAGTTACCGGTGCCGATATGGTAATATCGACGCAGTTGAGAGTAGTCCTTGCGTATCACCATGATCAGTTTGCTATGGGTTTTTAACCCCTAGCACACCATAGGTGACATGAATGCCCGCCTGTTCAAGACGCCTTGCCCAGCGGATGTTGGCTGCCTCATCGAAGCGGGCCTTGAGTTCCACCAGTACGGCGACCTGCTTACCGTTACGAGCAGCCTTGATGAGCGAGTCAAGTACATTGCCTTCAGCCGAAGTGCGATAGAGCGTCATTTTTATCGCCAGCACCTTAGGGTCCTCTGCCGCAGTTCGCAAGAAACGCTCGACAGTGGTATTGAAGGACTCATAGGGGTGTTGCAAAAGAAGAGAGCCGTGGTCACGAATGATATGGAAGATACTTCGTCTATCATGGGCCAATTGCGGGTGATCCATTGGATAGTGGGGGACGTCACGTAATTCCGGGATATTCAAGGTCGCCAGTTCAAACAGATCACGCAGGGCCATCATACAGTCAATTTCAAAAACATCCTGCTCTTCATCGAGCCCCAGTTCGGCTGCCAACATACCGCGATGAGTGGGATTCATCCCTGTGGAGACCTCTAGCCGAACGATGGGGGCGAAATGCCGTTCACGCAGTTCGGTCTCAATGGTTTCCAACAGGTCGCTTGCCGACTCCTGATCCAGTTCCAGGTTGGCATTGCGAGTGACCCGGAACAGATCGCAGGATTCTATATTCATCCCCGGAAACAGCATGTCAAGATTATTGGCGATCAGATCATCAAGAGTGACATAGGTGTAGTCCTCATCCACTTGGATCAGGCGTGGTGAAACCTCTTTGCTGACTGGAACCTTGACCCTCGCCATGTGCAGATCAAATCCATTTGGATAGCGGAGTGTGACCAATAGGTTAAGGGTTTGGTTTGAGATGAAGGGAAACGGATGGCTTGGGTCCATTGCCAGAGGCGTCAGCATGGGGAAGATATTTTGCTGAAAATGGTCCCGCAACTGCTGTTGTTGGGACTTATTCAAGGCTTCAAATTTTGCAATTTGTATTGAAGATGCAGCCAGTTGATCTTGTTGTTGGTGATAGATACGTTGCTGTTCCCGTTGCGTCTTGCGAGTGAGCTGATGGCACTCGGTTAGCTGCTGAGTGGGTGTCCTACCATCTATCGTTGGCGTGGTGAGGCCTGCAGCAACCTGTTGCTTAAGACCACCGATACGTTTCATGAAAAACTCATCCAGGTTACTGCTGACAATGGCCAGAAACTTGACCCGTTCCAGTAAGTTTCTGATCAGCTTCGTTGAGTACCCGTCGATTGAAGGAGAGCCAGGTGAGTTCTCTGTTCAGGTAGAGGCTTGAGTCATCCAGGTCGAATTCGGGGGGTTCATGGCTGGTATCGGTGGAGTGGAATTCGCTATTGGGTGAAATTTGCTCTGGCTGTGACATGGCATTGGTATATGAAGTGGTAGGGTGGGCCAAACCTCGCTACCTCTAGTATAGGCTGATCGTCAGATTTGGTGGATATTCATCGATTGTCCGTAAATGAATACGTAATTATTTGTTGTGATTCGTATGACTTGCCCCTTGGTCAGGGGGGAGAGCTTCATGAGATAAAGCTGCTGTCCTTCGGCCTGAAGTTTTCCAGTTGATTCATCTGATCCAGCATGGTCAATAGAAAGCCGCTGCTGTTGATGCGCCCAAGTCCCCCCATTGCACAGGCCAATTCGGAAAACTGCTGACACCCGTCTATTCTACCCAGAGGATTATAGATCAGACTGGGAATCGGGTCGCCAGTATGTCGCCCTGTGTTGGTGTCGGTACAGTGGTCGGCAGTAATGGCAATCACCAGAGAGTCGTTGATTAAAGGGGGAATGGCATCATCAATTTTTGATAATATTTCCCGTTTACCGGCTGGATTCTGGTCATGGGAATAGATATCTGTAGCTTTGATATGCAGATAGACCATGTCATGATCATCGAGAGCCCGCATTGCCGTTTTTACCTTGGTGTTCAAATCGGTTTCATAGGTTGCGGTGAAACGGTCATCCTTGAAAAGGGTGTAACCCAGTAGCTCTCCAAGCCCGAGAACTGTTCGCTCACCTGAAATCACGGCAGTCTTGAGTTTTAGATTTTTTAACAAGGGTTTTACTTTCGGCAGTTTACCGGGGCTTCTGCAGATGATGCCATTGGCTGGGGGTAAATTCTTTTCGATTCTCTTGAGATTAAGCGGATGGTTGGATAACTTCTCATAGATGATATCCATCAATCTGTTGACGGCCATAGAGGTATTTACGGCCGCACTGTCAGAAGGGTCATTTGCGTGACAGGGCAAGAGACCTTTACTTTGGTATTGGTTCCCAGAGTCGGTATTGCTGATGTCATGGGAGAGTCCGGCTCCTTCCTGTTGTAGAACGACCCTGTGTTGGGTGGCGGGGTGCAGGCTGGCAGTGATGCCTTCGCCTAAGTCAAGCTGTCCAATCGCCGCAGCCAGAGATTCGGCCCCTGTATTGATCCGACCCGCCCTACGATCCAGGATGTTGTATCTGTCCTTGGTTTTTTCCAACGTAGCAAAATTACAGCGGAAGAAGAGTGCTTGATCATTTTTTTTCAGGCCAACACCAGAAGCCTCGACGGGTCCTCGCGCCAGTTTCATTGCTTGATGTTTGGACAGGCCAAACAATAAGCTGATGCCTGTATGGGTACCGACCGGCATACCGGGAAAGAGAGGGTCGACCAGACCACATTGGCCCGCACTTGCCAGGCTATCCATATTGGGCGTATCCGCTGCTTCCAACGGTGTCTTGCCACCAAACGCAGGAATGCCCCGATCCCCCAGACCATCAAGGATAATCATCAGCCCTTTGTGTGTCGTCAGCATTAGCCCCGGTCGTCAGTCTGAGCCGAAAACATCCTCAACCTTATCATGAAAATCCTTTTCCAACACCTCTATGATTGAACGCATAACACGATCTGTGGTTTTGTCGGTATCATCGTTTGCAATGATCGGCATGGCGTTGTTGTCAGCTTCGGAAAGAAGATGAGATTGAAGCATCCAGATCGACTCAAAGTTGGAAAGATAATCACTCTGGGCATTTCGCTCAGGAGCAGTAACACCACGGTCTTTTAAATGGTGTTTCAATTTATCTTGTTTGAGAACCGCCAGCATGATGGGAACAATGACTGGATTCTGTTCATCTTTAAACCGGTTAACCAGAGCGGGTGAGACATGGACACCTTCCAGAATTAGAGAAACCTGTTCACTCAAGGCACGCTGCACGACCGCTTCACAAGGAACAGACACCAGTTCGGATTGATGTATATATCCATGGATCATCATCTCTTCGGATGACTCTCTGGATTCACTCGATCCGGGAATCCTGCGCCATGCATTAAATGAGGAGGTGTGTAGTTCGGGTATCAATCGCTCTGGAACCATCATGCGCATGACTTCTCGAAGCATGTCAGTAGATTGGGTGCGAATAATATTCAGGCGGTGAGCAACCTCTGTCGCAATTGTACTCTTGCCGCAACCGGTAGCGCCTCCGATTAACAGAATGAGAGGGCGTTGAGTGTGTTTGTAATCGATCCATACCAAATAGCGCTTAGCGGCCTCTTTGCCATAGTGTTGTTTGAGCTTATCGTAGGTCAGTCTGCCGATTGTTGCAGTCTGTATAGCATCCTGATAGGAATCGACCAGTTCATTGAATACATTCTGAGTGATATAGGCCGCTTTGTCTGAGCTCAGGCCGGTAGATTCGAGTGTACGACGATGTTCGATAATTGAAAATGGCTGTATATCGCCCTTACGTTCAATCACCATGACTTTAGTGGCAGAAGGATTGACGCTTTCGTAGTTTTCGATAACCTCCTTTTTATCCATTTTCTGCAATTCAGACAACACTCGTCGACGCACCTCCTCAGTTGTGATTTCATCATCACTACTGATCTGCTGGCGTATATCGGAAGAGAGTTGATAAGCCTTTTCAAAGGCAAGCCCGGCATCGGTCAGTGACCGGGTCAATATCCCTCTGAGAAAAGGTGTTCGAGTCCCATCCGATGGATCGATTACGAGTGTTTTTGCCATATCATGATTAGTGTTGTGTTGATCGATCCATACAGTAGACAGGAATTGACGTTATACAATTTACAAGCAGTCACCCTTTAGTTATGGTCTTTCTGGAATACAACAGAGGGAATGCCTCCTGTCATTGAATTTTATGTTAGATTACAGCAGCTAAAGTAGATTATCAGCAAACTAAATCCTATGGCTAATAATCCTTTATCTGTCGTTTAATTGACTGAATTTATTGGTGATTGTTCCAGATGTAGATAACCTCTGCTTTGTTACCCGGTTCGAAAAAACGAAGTTGTTTGCACAGCGATTTTACCAACATTAGGCCTCGTCCACTGTACATGGCCTCATTTGTCACATTCTGTGACAAAGTTGTGAATTCGAAACCAACACCACTATCCTCTACTGTAATCACGATATATCCACCATCATTCACTTGTTGGATTCTCAATCCAATGCGTATCTGTCCTTCAGTCAAGGCATGCAGACGTTGTTCACGTTGTTGAAAATAGTTGGTGAATCCATCTTCACCCTGTTTGAGGGCGGAGTCCAGATGCAGTACACCATGATCCAGCGCGTTGATATAGAGCTCGGTCAAGATCGTAAACAGAGGGCGACGATGTTCATGGAGACCAGCAGTCTCTTGAATATAGTTAATCAGTATGGGTACCGGATCGGCTTGGCGTAACTGGGTACCGTGCAGGGTAAGTTGAAATTCGATGCAGTCTGGATGGTCCTGCATGAGGAGGTGTCGTGATAGATCCTTGCGTACCTCAGAATGTGGTGTGGTTTCCTCCCATCCGGGCAAGAGATCGGGGATCAAGGGTACCTCGACCACGCTGATATCATCATCTTGAGGGGCATTCTGACAGAATGCCTCTAGATCAATTGCAAGCTTATCTAATATATAAGCGTGTGCATGACTCCCATTGATCGCTTGAATAAATCGCTTTTGTCCAAACAGCTCTCCCTGTGAGTTACGTGCTTCAGTAACCCCGTCAGTGGCAAGAATCACCCGATCTCCCTCTTCAACACGTAGATGATGGAACTCATCCTTTAGATCTATATCGGGTGCGATGCCCAGAGGCAGGGATTGGGAGACGATGCGCTCTTTGACACGCATGCTGTTTTTTTCGATTAGATAGCAATCGGGCATGCCGCAATTGATGATCATTATTTGATCAAGCAGGTGGTCTATTTTGACAAACTGGGCTGCGAGGAACATACCGGTAGGTAGCAGGTTATGCAGCTTATTATTGATAGCAAACAGGATTTGCTGTGGTGCGAAGCCCTTGGCTGTCATGGAACGAAATACTTCAGAGGTGGGTAGTGCACCCAAGGCTGCGGCTAGACCATGACCGGTGAAGTCACCCAGTAAAACATGCAGGTCGTGTGAGGGGGCAAATGCCGTTAACATCAGATCGCCACTGAAAACACTGGCTGGCCTGAGCAGGCTGCGGATATGCTCTAGAGCAACATTTCCGGCGATGACGGCTCCACTGAATACCTGTTCAGCAATCTCCTCATCACGCTGCATGCGGCTGTAGAGCATACGGGTGTCCCGATGCAGTATTCGAATACGTTCCATAGCCTTCACTTTGGCTGAAAGGACGGTAAAGCTGTAGGGTTTTGAAAGAAAATCGTCACCGCCAACCTCGACACATCTGGCCAAGGCATTTTCATCCGACATGGCAGTGAGGAAGATGATCGGCACGAAATGGTCGCCGGAAAGCTGCTTGATCTTTGCTGCGGCTTCGTAGCCATCCATCACCGGCATCATCACATCCATAAAGATGATGTCGGGACCATGCTGTTGAAAAAGCTGGATAGCGTTGGCCCCATTTTCAGCCTCTATGACCTTATAGCCTCGTTTTTTTAGCAAGGCCCTGAGAATCATACGGTTTGTAATCTCGTCCTCTACGATGAGTGCAAGACCATGATTTTGAGAGAGATTTGCAATCTTTGGCATAGTGGCTACCGGAAACGGGTGTTGATATTCGAGTTGACCATTGATTCAGATAGCGGCGTTAGGCGAAGAAAGCTTAGGGAACCACTGATTAATTGGTCATTAAAAAAGATGAGTCAGAGGTTCCTTGGCATTGAGTGGATTCAGTTTCTCAAACACAAATCTTGACTGTGTCTGAATGTATGCTGGGATAGACTAGAATAACGCCAAAATAACTCGGAAACCTAATTCGTGCCGCAAGATTCACTGAACATCTCATATCCGACTGATGCCACTGTGGTATTAGCGTTTAAGGGTGACTGGACACTCCAGAATTTGACCTACGATTGGGGTCTACTAAGCAAAGAGCTACAGTCTCGGAGCGGTCTGAAAGAGATACAACTCGATACTCAACAGCTGAATCGCTGGGATAGTCAGTTTCTGAACCTAGTGCAGCACTTGAGTGATTATTCCCTGGAATATAGCTTGCTGTTTGAGCCTCATACGTTACCGGATGGGGCCAACAGGTTACTCAAGTTGGGACAGGCTGTTCCCGAACGCAAGGGTGCAAGACGCCGGCAAGGGGGACACTCATTGGTCTATCGTGTCGGAATAGCGACCCTGGAAGCTTGGCGGGAGTCTGTCCAGTTTACTGAGTTTGCAGGAGAGCTGGTGCTCTCCATGTTGCGTTTGTTGTCTGGCAAAGCCAGCTTTCGGCGTGTCGATTTTATGGGATTTCTACAATCAGCAGGGCCTGATGCACTGCCTATCGTCAGTCTGATCGCTGTATTGGTTGGTGCAGTGCTTGCCTTCGTGGGTGCTGTGCAGCTACAGATGTTCGGGGCTGAAATCTACGTAGCGAATCTGGTCGGACTGGGTTCAGTGCGGGAAATGGGTGCCATGATGACGGCCATTATCATGGCTGGCCGTACCGGTTCGGCCTATGCGGCGCAACTCGGTACGATGCAGGTAAACGGCGAGACTGACGCCCTCAAGACATTTGGGATTTCCATCGTGGACTTTCTGGTGCTGCCACGTTTCCTGGCACTTCTTATCATGTTGCCACTACTCACCCTATGGGCAAATTTTCTTGGCATCTTCGGTGGTCTGCTGGTCGGTGTAGGGGTGCTGGATATCTCGTTACTGGAGTATTTGATTCAGACACGTGACTCAATAGGATGGCCCGATATGACCGTTGGCCTGGTGAAGAGTCTCCTGTTTGCTATTGTGATTGCCATGTCAGGCTGCCTGCGCGGCCTACAGAGTGGTCGTGACTCCTCGGCTGTAGGTCATGCCACTACTTCAGCCATGGTTACGTCCATCCTGTTGATTGTGATATGGGATGCCATTACCACACTACTCTTTAATCAAATAGGCTTTTGAAGCATGCAGCAAAATAAGGTATCGCTAACCCATCCTGCAGCAGGATCTCATATTGAGGTGACAGATCTGACCATGGCCTATGGCGATTTTGTGATCCAACGTGATCTGAACTTCACCATTCGACGAGGTGACATTTTTATTATCATGGGAGGTAGTGGTTGTGGAAAGAGCACCTTGCTTCGTCATCTGATCGGACTCAAAAAGCCTGCACAAGGTGACATACGCTATGAGGGCGACTCTTTTTGGAAACTTGATGTATCAAAACGTCAAGGCTTGATGCGGCGGATGGGTGTGCTCTATCAAAGTGGAGCGCTCTGGACTAGCATGACGTTAGCTGAGAATATCACCTTACCCATTGAGACCTACACTGACCTTTCAGCCTCTCAGGCCCGGGAGTTGGCATCCTTTAAGCTTTCACTGGTCGGGCTGAAGGGCTTCGAGGACTATTATCCTGCGGAGATCAGTGGTGGCATGCAAAAGCGTGCGGGATTAGCCCGGGCAATGGCTCTCGATCCGGAACTGCTTTTTTTTGACGAACCATCAGCCGGATTGGATCCTGTCAGTGCAAAGCGATTGGATGACTTGATTATTGAGTTAAGTGAAAGTCTGGGGACCTCCATCGTGGTGGTCACACATGAATTGGCCAGTATTTTTGCCATTGGTAACAATTCAGTGTTTCTCGATCCTGAATCCAAAACAATGATTGCTCATGGAGATCCAGGTGATTTACTCCACCATTCCAGTGATGCCAGGGTATATGAATTCCTTACCCGGGGTGACACCCTCTCGCAAACCACAGGAAACTGATCATCATGCAGTCAAAGATCAACCCCGCACTCATCGGCTTCTTTGTTCTAGCTACCCTTGTATTAGGATTGGGCTCGGTTTTTCTATTGTCGAATGGTGGTTTGTCGCATCAGTCCACTCGCTTTATTCTATTCTTCGAGAGTGATGTAAAAGGTTTGCAGGTTGGCTCCCCCGTCAATTTTCGTGGGGTCAATGTGGGGAAGGTCGAGTCGATGTCGATCACTTATCTACAACAGAATAATGAGTTCAGGATTCCTGTGATCATTGGTATCGACGATACCCGGGTTGGATTTGATGGTGTGAAAATCAGTGGTGGTGGTTTGATTGGGTTGGATGAGCTGATCGAGCAGGGACTCAGAGCAAGACTCAATTTGCAAAGCCTGGTGACCGGCAAGCTGGAAATCGAACTGGATTTTCATCCGGATTCACCGGTCAGGTTAGTCAGTACAGATAATAACTATCCGGAAATTCCCACCATTCAATCGAGCATGGAGAGAATAGCAACAGCTATTGAATCGATGCCGATAGAGCGTATTACTCATCGTCTTGCAGAGATCCTGGACGGTATCGATCAAATGGTGGAGAGCGGTGAACTATTACGATTGAAGGCATCACTCATCCAGGTGACCCAGAGACTTGAATCCGTCACTGAACAGTTGCTGCAAGATACCCCTAAGCTACTTGAAGGTACTGCGAATACCCTGGAGGATGCCCAGGTGATGCTTGCAGAGGTGACCAGGACAGCCATTCAATCCCAGAAAATGATTGCTGTAACCGAGGGGAAGCTGGGGCAAGCGTTTACCAGTTGGGAACAGACGATGGCCAGTGGTAATGCTGCCTTCTCTCGGTTAGGGCAGGTAGCCACATCGGCTGATAAGATCCTAAGCCAGGATTCTCCAGTGATGAACGAGATGACAGTTACCCTGCGTGAATTGGGAGCGGCGGCTCGTTCTATCCGCATTATGTCAGAGTATCTGGAGCGTCATCCCGAAGCGCTACTACGGGGGAAACAATGATGTTACAGAAAACCATGACAAGATTGATGATAGTCGCTGCATCGTTGACTCTATTTGTGGCAGGGTGTGCGGGTCCCTCACCGCCGACCCGCTTTTATCGTCTGGATGGCCAGCCAAATGTGGCTGAACTTATTCGTTTCAAACCACAAGCTGGACTAACCCTGGTAGGTGTTGGACCGATTAAACTGGCGGGGTATCTTGACCGCCCTCAGATAATAAAACGCCTATCATCACATCAACTTGAGCTCCGTGAATTCGACCAATGGGCTGGCTCTCTGCAAGAGAATATGCTTCAGGTGATGAGCGATTTCTTACGTCAAAAACTAAAAACGATGCAGGTCATCTCCTATCCCTGGCATGGCAGTGTGCGCCCTGAATATGAAGTACTTTTCTACATCAGTCGTTTTGACCAGGAGAGTGACAGGATTTGGTTGCAAGTACGCTGGAGTTTGATTGAGAGTCATGCCAATAAGCTGGTTGAAATGCAACAGTTGGTGATCGAAGAGGCTATCGATGGGAACGGTGTTGAAGACGGCGTGATGGCTGCGAATCGTGCAATGGGTCAGTTGGCAAAACAGATAGCAGATACTATTCAGTCTCTGGCTGAATCATCCCAGCCGTAGGGCGCAGCTGGGGTAACACTATTTCAATTTACTGCCTGATTACTTACCACACACAGCTATTATGTAAGTGACAATTAGTACTTACTTAAAAGGGTTCTGAATCGTTTATACGAGGAATTGGTAAACTTCCAGTACGTTATGGTGGGGCAGAGTCCCATCCTACACCCCCCAGCCAGTGGGGCCCTGCCCCACCAATCATGGTTGAATAAGGTTGTGTATAAATATTCGATCTTCTGCGGCCAAATAAGCGCCATTAGTGTCAATGTCCTACAAGCAGCCAGGTTGATCATCCCGGTTTTCATTTCAGGCTAGTTGCTTGCAGGCTTCTCTTCGACTTTTTCCTGAGACGGTGTCTGTACAGATTCGTTAACTGGGGGTGTTATCGGTAAAGGGGTGGGTTCAATAATTTCAGGTTGTGGCATTTCATAGCGCTTGGCGATAGTTAGCAGGCCAATGACGGGATGATCGATGTAATGGAGTTTGCCACTGCGCATACGTCGGTTATCCTGCAATCGATAGTGTTTGAAGCTGGGGCCGAAGTTAAAGCTGTCACCACTCGATTGCGTTGCATTTCCACTCACTGCCTTATGCAGTGCTATATCGACATCGAGATGCAGATAGCGCTTGACGCCAAATTTCAAACTACCTTCAAGCTTCGGCGGATTCAGGTCAGAGGCTTGGCTACCATCTGCCGGTAGCAGAGAGAAATGGATTTGTTGCGCATGCTTAGGGTCCTTTACGGGTTGACGCCAGGCTGCATGGTAAAGAGGGCGATAGTCGCGAGATCTACGCATGGCACCCCAGGCATTGTTAAGTGCTCTCTCCTCGGCAGGTAATGCGCGAAATGCGATGGGTTTGTTGTCCCGCATGGGACTTCCCCTGGATAACCATGTTGCACGCTTTGGCTGGGGCCTGCCAGGGTTGCTGGACCAACCCTCTGTTGAACCTGCGCCTGGTGCGATACGCTCGAAGATCAGTACCTCGAACTGATACCAGGTCTGAGACGCTGCAGCCTGATCATTTTCCGCGTGTGACAGTAATGGGTGTACGAGCAGTGTGCAAAAAAGCAGCCTTGCAAACGATTCCCGAATAGTGCTCATCTAACAAACCTTTCTATGACGATTTCTGGGCTACTCAATTGGACCTCAGTTTATCAGGCTGTCGAGTAGACAGTGTATTTTATTTACCCGTTTGTCGACCTCTTCAAGATCGGCGCTATAACGTAGCTTATCACTCCCATCCATACGGTATACGTTAGGCCGATTCTGAATGAGGCTGATGAGTTTAGAGGGGTCGAGTTTTGGACTCTCGTCAAATAACAGTCTGGCACCTTTGGGTCCAGCCTCAATTTTACGAATGCCCAGTGGGTGGGCGCGCAGCTTCAGCGCTGTAATATCGAACAGTTTTTTGGCTGCAATCGGCAGCAAGCCGAAACGGTCGATCATCTCTACCTGTAGATCCCTCAAGTCGGTCTCATCCTTGGCACTGGCTATACGCTTGTAGAGCACCAGACGTGAATGGACATCGGGCAAATAGTCATCAGGCAGCAGTGCGGGAATGTTGAGCTCTATCTCTGTGCCATGGTCCAAAGGCCTGTCCAGCTCCGGTTGTCGACCCGCCTTCAGGGCGGCTACAGCCCGCTCCAGTAACTCGGTATAGAGTGAGAAACCTATCTCCTGGATCTGGCCACTCTGTTCTTCACCCAGCAACTCGCCTGCCCCCCGGATCTCCATGTCGTGTGTGGATAGGGTGAAGCCACCACCAAGATCCTCAAGAGATTCAATGGCTTCTAGCCGCTTTTTTGCGTCAGATGTCATGCTGCCAGGTGGGGGTGTCAATAGGTAAGCGTAAGCGCGATGGTGGGAGCGTCCGACCCTGCCTCGAATCTGATGCAGTTGTGCCAGCCCTAATTTATCAGCCCGGTTGATGATCATCGTGTTGGCAGTGGGCACATCGATGCCGCTCTCTACAATGGTGGTACAAACCAGCAGGCTGAAGCGTTGGTGGTAGAAATCGCGCATGATCCCTTCCAATTCCCCCTCACGCATCTGACCGTGTGCCACCTGGAGTCGGATTCCAGGCAGCAGGGCTTCGAGTCTCTCCGCGATATTCTCAATGGTGCTGACCTCGTTGTGCAGAAAGTAGATCTGGCCACCGCGTTTCAGTTCACGTTGGCAGGCCTCGCTGATCAGACTGTCGCTCCATTGGCTGACAAAGGTCTTGACCGGCTGGCGGAGTGCTGGCGGGGTGGCGATGATCGAGAGATCGCGCATACCCGACATGGCCATATTGAGGGTCCGGGGAATGGGGGTGGCTGTTAGGGTCAGTAGATCGACTTCACTGCGTAAAGCCTTCAGTTTCTCTTTGTGGCGCACACCAAATCGATGCTCTTCATCGATGATCACCAGACCGAGATTTTTGAATTTGATACCCTCTGAAAGGAGTTTATGGGTGCCGACCACAATATCGACAGTGCCATCCTGTAAACCATCGATAACCTGCTGTTGCTGTTTGCCGGTACGAAAACGTGACAGGCTTTCAATCTTGACCGGCCAGTCGGCAAACCGGTCTGAAAAGTTCTGGTAATGCTGTTGTGCCAATAGTGTGGTTGGCACCAGGATGACGACCTGTTTGTTGCCTTGCGTCGCCATGAAGGCTGCACGCATCGCCACTTCGGTCTTACCGAAACCGACATCCCCGCACACCACACGATCCATGGGTTGAGGCGATACCATATCCTGCAGGACCGCGTCGATGGTCTGTAGTTGGTCAGGTGTCTCTTCAAATTCGAATGAGGTAGCGAAGGCTTGATACTCCGCATCGGGGGCTGGGAAGGCTACGCCTTGACGGGCTGCGCGTCGGGCATAAATCTCAAGCAGTTCTGCAGCAACATCGCGTATCTGCTTGGCAGCCTTGTGTTTTGTCTTCTCCCACTGATCACCGCCGAGGCGGTGAAGCGGGGCGTGTTCCGGTGAAGCCCCGGCATAGCGACTGATCAGGTGCAGGGAAGCGACCGGCACATAAAGTTTATCTCCCCGGGCATACTCCAGGGTCAGAAACTCGGTATCCATCCCACCCACATCCAGGGCTTGCAGTCCCAGATATCGGCCGACGCCATGATCCTCATGTACCACCGGCGCACCGATATGCAGTTCGGTAAGATTACGTACTATCTGATCGGGATCCTGGCTGATCTTGCGCCGGCGTCGTTCCTGACGAACTCGTTCGCCGTAGAGCTGGGTCTCGGTGATCAGAGCAATACCCTGATCCTCCAGCACAAGCCCTTGCTCCATCGGTGCCACACACAGACCGATCTTGATGTCGTTGTTGAGAAAGGTGTCCCAACTCTCGACCACTTTAGGTTGAATGTTGAGATCATGCAGGGTACCCAACAGCATTTCACGACGGCCTGCACCTTCGGCGATGAACAGTACCCGCATCGGTTGTTGATCGAGAAAGCGTTTGAGTGCCCCGGCAGGTTCCTTGCTGCGTGCCTGGAAAGCGACCGGAGGTGGTAGTTGGGTCTGGAAGTTGACTACATCGGTGTAGCCTTTGCTACGCGCTGGTACTTCGTGATAGCCCAGGGTGACTGAGTTGCCCCTCTTTAGCTTGGAGGCCAGTTCATCTGTCAGAAGATAGAGGCTTTGTGGTGGAAGCACTGGACGCTCAATATCATGACGCCGCTGCTCAAAGCGATCCTCTACAGCGGCGATAAAAGTGGTCGCCTGTTCTCTGACATCTTCCAGCTGTATCTGTATGTGATGCGCCGGCAGATAGTCGAAGAGGGTTGCAGTTTGTTCGAAAAATAGTGGTAGATAGTACTCCAGGCCGCTTGGAATCTTGCCGTCGGAGACATCTCGATAGATCAGGCTTTGCTGTAAATCGCCCTCGAACTGGGTTCGGTAGTTGCGGCGGAATTGGGTAATGCCGACTTCATCCAGCGGAAACTCTCTTGCCGGTAACATTTCGATGCGTTCGAACTTTTCAGCGGAACGTTGACTCTCAGGATCGAAGGTACGAATGGTATCGACCTCGTCATCAAACAAGTCGATACGATAGGGGGACTGGCAGCCCATCGGAAAGATATCGAGCAATGATCCTCTGACCGCAAATTCTCCGTGGGATAGTACTTGAGAGACACACTGATAACCACTCTGTTCAAGGCGTCGACGGGTTTCTTCAATGTTGAGTAGCTGTCCGGTCTCGACGATCAGGCAGTGGGCATCCAGGAAGCTCTGTGGCACCAAACGCTGCATCAGGGTGGATACCGGTGCAACCAGAATGCCTTGTGTTATCTGCGGCAGTCTGTAGAGGGTCAGAAGTCGCTGAGAGATCAGCTCCGGTAAAGGAGAGAAGAGATCATAAGGCAGTGTCTCCCAGTCCGGGAAATTGATGACCGGCACATCGGTTGTATCGAGGAAGAATCGCAGCTCTCGTTCCAGCCGGGTGGCCGATGGCATATCAGGGGTTACAACCAATAATAGTCCGTGGAAAGCCTTGGCTGCATTGGCGATCGCCAGGGAGGCACTGCATCCATATAATCTGCCCCATTGTAGCCGCTCATCGACCGCTTCGGGCAACCTGGGTGAAAATGGGGAGTGCAGGCGATCTGGTTGTGTGCTCATGCGTGGAATAGGCTGGACTGGCTTAAAAAACAGGCGATTGTCTCATAACTTGTTCGAGAGATCATACGAATATCAGGCGATATTCATTGGCATGCTATGGTTACGGTCACCTGGTCTCACTCGGCGAGCTTGAATAGAGAGGTATTGTATTGGATAAATTATTCATGGTGACGATTCAGTTATTTCTGATATCAATACCTGTGTTGATATCGGCAAGTGAACTGGCGGTCAATCAGCTAACGGCAGATAGGGCTTGTCAAAAGTGTGACCTGAAGCAGGCAGACCTGAGATCAATGGATCTTCATCAGGCCGACCTGCGTGGCGCAAAACTCGACTTTGCCATTCTCTACAAAACCGATCTCAAAGGGGCGCAATTAGAAGGTGCCAGTCTGAAGGGGGCAAGTTTCGCGAGAGCTGACCTCAGTAGTACAAATCTACAGGGACATGATCTGCAGCGGGGTAAATTCAGTCGTGCAATATTGAGGGGTGCAGATCTTCAACAGGCCAATTTTGAAGGCGCCCGTATGAATGGTGCCAAACTGAACGGGGCTAAATTACAGGGAGCAAGGCTGCAGGGGAAGGTGCCCTTGGTATAGCGCATTAGTCTTAAAGTGGAGGCTAAAAAAGCGTCTACTTCGGACCCGATCGATAGCAAGATAATTCAGGCGATGGTAATGGATTGTCTAAGTGAACTTACGTTAACTCTGCAGTTCAATGCCCCTGAGCTATCCGCATTCCAATTAAAATATGATGAATAAATACCGTAAGCATCATAATCAGAATTGTAATGGGGAATAGTATGGTAATCTCCCCATTAATAATGGGACTCAAAAGTAGTCACTGTTAAGCTGTCTGAGCCAGCTTCTGTATCGGGGTGATTCCACCTAA
>JAHXHU010000318.1 GCA_025656375.1 Candidatus Thiodiazotropha sp. (ex Ustalcina ferruginea)
CTAATAGCTTGAAATCGCTAAGGATGGTGACCTTCCTACAGAGGACTTTCACCTCATTAGTTCATACCCATGCTGGGCGTACACAAAGAAGCCTGTTTGACACCTATCAGGGACAAATACGCGAGCAACAAAACAGGCAGGTTACATCCCTACTTGACACAAGCTTTTACCGTTTGGAACAGATAGCACTGATGATCCCTGCATTGTCAGAGGCAGCCATCACTCAACAAAATCTTACCCTAGGCAAGAAGCTGGAAAGATTTTTCAACATAGTGAAACAACACTGGAAATTGATTGGGGGCTTGAACAAGCCGCCTATTTCAGTAATGACAACAAGCTTCAGTTTAACTGGCAAACCGGAAAACTTGACGGCATATTCGATAAGCTAGTCAAGTCGGTTAATCGTCTCAAGATACCGATGACTACCTTACACTGTGATATTCGTTGTACTCAGTATGTTGCCATACCCTTACTCGACAGAGGGAAAGATGCCGGAGTGATACTGGTAGGTCGATCATTGGCTGATGTCATCATAGAATTCAATGAATTAGCAAAGACAGATGTCGCAATAATCAGCCGCCCGAAATCACTGAAAAATCTGCTGGGTAGAACCCGCTACCTCGCAGCGTGGCAACGATACATCACTGCATCGAGTAATTTAGACAGAGTGATTCCTCTATTACATTCAACTGCTGAGAATATTACTCTCAAAACACTTATAGAAAGTGAATACACAACCTTCAGTAACGGTGAGCACTATTCCCTAAGTCTTATACCGGCAAGTAGTTATACATCAGTCATATCAGCGGATTTTATTATTGCCAGTAATATTACAACTGTGGTCCATCAAATTCAGCAGGCAACCACACAATCTGTCGTAATAGGCATTATCGGATTTGTTGTATCTGAACTACTCTTAGCTCTGTTCCTTTGGCAGCCGATGAAACGACTGCTGATGATATCCGACAGTTTACCATTGCTGGCAAAAAATGCCTTTTACGAAGTAAGAAGTAAACTCTCCGTCAAACACCGTGACTGGTATCAGGATGAGATTGATATTGCCAGCGATTCTGCCATTCAACTAACACATACGCTGGAGGATCTTCATGATGAGATTAAAAAAAATACCAACAGTCTCATCAAACGTAGCAATGAGTTAGCCGTAGAACGGGATTTCCTCAATACGATCATGAACAGTGCTCAGGTCATAATACTGACACAGGACTGCAATGGTGCCATCCTCACAATTAATACAGAGGGTGGTCAGTTCATCGGCGCTAGAAATTATCAGCGCGGCACCCGCCACTTCTATGATCTGTTCATGAATGTAGATCAACTCAAAGAGATGAAGCATGTCATGTCGCGCTTACAGGATGGCATGATTAGTTCCTATCAACACGATGCCAGTACCTTTTCATCCGATGGCCAGAAAAAAATCGTCTCCTGGGTACACTCACCACTAGCCGGCAAGCAAACTCCAGATATCCCGATCGTACTCTCGGTCGGACTCGATATCACTGATCGTGAAGTAGCGG
Organism: Candidatus Thiodiazotropha sp. (ex Ustalcina ferruginea); assembly: GCA_025656375.1. Lineage (GTDB taxonomy): Bacteria > Pseudomonadota > Gammaproteobacteria > Chromatiales > Chromatiaceae > Thiodiazotropha. The sequence continues at coordinate 1,536 of JAHXHU010000318.1, forward strand.
AGCAACGCCTTACATGGTTAGCTAATCACGATCCGTTAACAGAACTGAACAACCGCCATAATTTTCAGTTAGAGTTCGAAAAGATCATTACGCTTGCTGAGCGCTATCACCACGCCAGTGCTCTACTCTTCTTTGATCTCGACCAATTTAAGTACATAAACGATTCAAGCGGGCATCAAGCAGGTGATGCTTTATTACAGGTCGTTGCCCGTAAATTACGTGAAATCACCCGTTCCACCGATCTTATTGCACGCTTGGGTGGAGATGAATTTGCCATCGTGATACCGGAGATGGACATACCGAGTGCCACTCTTTTCGCAGACAAGTTACGTAATGAACTCAAGAAGATCACCATCCCATTAAAAGGTCACAGCCATCGTATCTCAGCAAGCATCGGTATTGTTGTTTATCCGAAACATGGCTCTTCATCCGAGGAGCTGCTTTCGAATGCCGATCTTGCCATGTATCAGGCAAAAGAGTCAGGAAGAGACCAGTGGCATCTCTTCTCCAGCAGGGAGCAAGCTCGCGAACAGATGACTGCCCGGGTTACCTGGAAAGACAAGATCGAGCAGGCCTTGACAGATGACCGTTTCATCCTCTTCTTTCAACCCATTATGGAGATCAGCAACAGTACCATCTCTCACTATGAGGTACTCATCAGAATGATTGAAAAGGACGGCACCATAACTATGCCAGGAGAGTTCATACCTGTCGCTGAACGGACAGGCTTGATTCACCAGATCAACCGATATGTACTGCGTGCCTCGATTGAAAAATTGTCAAGCCTGAGAGCACACAACCAGGATATCACGCTCTCTATTAATCTCTCTGGTCGTGTCATTGATGACCCAGAGCTATTGCCGCAATTGACCCAATTACTCAACACTAGTGGCATCAACCCCGAGCGTCTGGTATTTGAACTGACTGAAACTGCAGCACTGGCAGACGTGAATGCAGCGATTGACTTGATGAGCGAACTCCCGGCACTCGGATGCCGGTTTGCATTGGATGATTTCGGTGTCGGTTTCTCATCCTTTTATTACTTGAGGGAACTCCCCCTGGATATCGTCAAGATCGATGGTTCATTCATCAGGCAGCTACCCACGAACAAGATGGACCAGGTCTTTGTCAAAGCATTAACCGAGATGGCAACTGCGCTAGGAAAGGAGACAGTCGCAGAATTCGTTGAAGATGAAAGCACCCTCAAACTATTAGCGGAAATCGGTGTAATCTACGGCACAAGGTTATTATATTGGGAGACCTTCTCCAGATATTCCTATAGCCACGAAATCACTTTCTACGATAAATTATTAAGGTTTTTCCCCACACAGCAAAAAAAGCCTGTACAGGACAACCATATACCGTGGTAAAAAAAGAGATTGCCATCATCGAGGACGAACGGGTGATTCGCGAAAATTATAGCGATTATCTCACTCGTCAGGGCTATGCAGTCAGTGGTTTTGCCACACGACAGGATGCTATGGCTGCCTTTGATAAGGCGCTACCGGACCTTGTTATCCTCGACATCGGTCTAGCCGATGATATCGATGGTGGCTTTGAACTCTGCCGTGAGCTGCGCAACCGCTCCGCTACCCTGCCGATCATCTTCCTGACCGCGCGGGACAGTGACCTCGACAGTGTTTCAGGTCTAAGACTTGGTGCTGATGACTACCTCACCAAAGAGATAAGCCTGCCCCACTTGGTGGCACGCATTGCCGCCCTGTTCCGTCGTATCGAGGCTATGCAACAGAAACAGCCGAGTGAATCCCTACTGGTCAGAGGTGACCTGAAGCTCGATAGTGATCGTCTCGCTGCCCACTGGCAAGGTACCCTACTAAACCTTACCGTGACAGAATTCTGGATGTTACATGCATTGGTGCGTCATCCTGGTCATGTGCGAAGCCGCGATCAGTTAATGGAAGAAGCGAATATCTATGTAGATAGCGCCAGCATTACGACCCATATCAAACGGATTCGCCGCAAGTTCCAAGAAGTGGATACTGACTTTACCCACATCGACTCAGTCTACGGTGCTGGTTATCGATGGCAACCTTGATTCCAAGCTAATCTGTGGGTTTGCTAACCAGAACGTAAGTTACCCGACACTCAGGGATTCAAGTTATAATCACCCAATGCAGCTAAATAAGCATCCGCGCTTCACTCAGTCACTGCGATTCAAACTCCTCCTTGCATCACTCACTCTGTTGCTCATTCCATGGGCCGGTTATCACTATTTATCAGAGATGGAAGCATCACTACGCCAGGCCCAGGAGACCTTACTCCTGAATCGGGCCGAAATTGTCGCAAACATGCTTGCTACAGATAGTAGCGACTGGCTGACTGACTCACAGGCAGGGGATAATATCTCAACCAATTCGCTGTATGTACATCCGCTTAAGAAGCAGCCGGTCTTAGATGGTTATGCTGAGGAGTGGCTTGCCCTAAAGTCACAATCCCGTCAATTTAAAGCGAGCGCCTCACGCTCTGATGCAGTCAGTTTTGAGTGGCTTGCAGGCTTCTATGCGGACTCTCTTTACCTGTTAATAGAGATTCATGATCAGCAAATCATCTATCCGCATACGGAGAGAAAGCTTGGTAGTGGTGATCACCTGATTCTGGCCCTGCCTGGCCCATCAGGAATAAGTAGACAGTATCACTTGGGAACCCCCGCTCCAGGTTGGATCAACGTGATTGAACATGGCAGCAATCGTCCGCAGACTGCCATTCATGGTGAGTGGCAGGAATCATCTCAAGGCTATCGTGTGGAACTAAAGCTGCCTCGTTCCCTAGCAAATGGACGTCTCTCACTGGCTGCAGTGGATATTGATCAGCTTGAAGCAAAACCGGATGGCATCGCATCCACTTCCGGTTGGAACAAAAACCATAATCTGGCCCACCTGGTCATGCCCACCATACAGGCGGACCGGCTTTTGCAAGGTCTGGATAGTACGAATCATCGATACAGTATCCTCAATAGAGCGCGCCAGGTACTCGGCCGGCATGGATCGATCCAACCGGTTGTCAACAACACTCATACCCTTATAAGTCGCATTCTATCTCTATTGACATCCACACCAGAAGGATCAGCCGATGATTTAAGAGAGGGTGCAGGGCAACTGGATGGCCCTGAGATTCGCCGAGCGCTATCGGGTGACGGAGCGGTCAATCGTTATAAACTATCCGGTTCAAAAGCACTGGTTCTCACTGCTGCCTACCCGATTATGATTGATCAGCATATAACTGGAATTGTTGTGGTTGAACAAAGCACCCAGAAGATCCTGCTCCTGCAGCAGAGCGCACTGGAACGTCTGTTCTACATCAGCCTGATACTATTCATCGTTACCGGAGGCACACTACTGTTATTTGCCTCCTCATTGACCCGGCGTATTACACTTCTCAATCGAAAATACAATCAAGCAGTCAGTAAGGACGGTAGAATCATTGAAGAAGTCGCAACAGTCATTGATGGTGATGAACTGGCTGAACTCGACCGAAGCTTCAGTGTGGTGTTGAAGCGTTCAAAAGACTATACAGGCTATCTTGAATCCATGGCATCCCGTCTTGCTCACGAATTCCGCACCCCATTGACGATAGTGCACACCTCCTTGGAAAACATTCAAACCGATAACAACCCTACCCAGGGGGCACCCTATATTCAACGCGCATTAGAGGGTACACATCGACTCAACTTGATACTCACACGTTTACGTGAGGCGTCTCGCCTTGAACAGTCGCTGCAAAATACTGAAAGAGTAAAGGTTGATATCTCGGCTCTATGTAAAGCGCTTTGTGAGGGGTATGTCATTACATACCCGGATATTGAGATTGAGTGCCGAATGCCAACCCATCAGATATGGATCGATGTATCTCCTGATCTAATCAGTCAGGCAATGGACAAACTGATCAGTAATGCTGTCGACTTCCATCGACCGAGGACAGCCATTAAAATCGAATTGGACACCGAAAACAGTAGCAAGATACTTATTAAGGTTAAGAATCAGGGTTCACAGATTCCCGAAATCGATCAGTCTAAGATTTTTGACTCTATGGTATCGCGTAGAAAAAATAGCGACCAACAACAAACCCATCTTGGTTTAGGACTCTATCTGGTACGTCTGATTGCTGAGTTCCATCAAGGAAAGGCATGGGCAATCAACGAAGTTGATGGTGTTTGCTTTACGATTGATCTGCCATACAAGTGCTAGCACTAATTTGATTGCCACTGTTGTGCCTGAAAAAGCACCCATCAAGGCACGAGGAGAGAGGTTTGGTTGTTCCAAATGAGCGACGAGTAACGCGGAGGGGTGCTTTTTCAGGCGCAACGCGGAGGGGTGCTTTTTCAGGCGCAACCCGAAGGGCCAAGGCCATTTTTCGCCCAGCGGCGTTATCAGTCGCTTATGTAGACTGGCTACACCGCACTCCTTCTGCCTTGCTGGACAAAAAAATGGTCTTGGCAGTGACGATCAAATTAGTGTTAACAGGCCCTAGACAAATCACTCCCGCTCTTCTATCCATGCCGCTTGTATGGCTTCAAGAATCTTTTCACCTGAGTGGGTGGGCTCATCATCGAAATTCCCCAATGCAACCACCCAATCACGCAGTTCGACAAAATTAACCTTACGAGGGTCTATTTCAGGATGGGTCTCGTCCAGCTCTATGGCTATATCCAGACTATCGATCCACTTCAATCCCATGAACGCCTCCTGTTCAATGGTGTTCAGAAACCATGTTGATAGTGTACTTGGGTATCTCTATCACCAAATCTTCATTCCCTACAACCGCCTGACAACTAAGACGCGATTCAGGCTCAAGACCCCAGGCCTTGTCAAGCATATCCTCCTCGGCCTCTTCTGCCTCTTGAAGCTCGTCATATCCCTCACGGATGATGACATGGCAGGTTGTGCAGGCGCAGGATTTCTCACAGGCATGTTCAATATCAATCCCGTGCTGCAGGGCGGCGTCACAGATGGTGGTACCCGGTTCCACATCGATGGCTGCGCCTTCCGGACAGATCTCTTCGTGGGGAAGAAAGATAATTTGTGTCATGCTACTACCTATTCAAATTCATCGACATTGTGCCCTGACATGGCCTGTTGAATACTCTGATTCATACGTCGTTCCACATAAAAACCACAGCGTTCTTCAAGTGCTTCGATAGCCTTTTTGATGATACTCTGATCGGTGGCACGGGCAACCGATCGTAACTTATCCAAGGCGGACTCGACCTGCTGGCGCTCCTCACTATTCAGTAGCCGGTCGCCATCATCAACCAGTGCCGCATCCAGCGCTTCAATAACACGATCCGCTTCAACCTGTTGCTCGCGCAGGCTTCGAGCCAGTTTATCCTCACTGGCATGGGCAATGGATTCGAGCAACATGGTCTCGATTTCATTGTCAGTCAGCCCGTAGGAAGGCTTAACTTCAATACTTGTTTGTATACCACTACTCTGCTCTACGGCACTAACACTCAATAACCCATCTGCATCAACGGCGAAAGTAACACGTATACGTGCTGACCCGGCTACCATGGGTGGTATGCCGCGTAGTTCGAACCTTGCCAGGGAACGGCAATCCGAGACCAACTCCCGCTCCCCCTGGACAACATGGATAGCCATTGCAGTTTGGGCATCTTTGAAGGTTGTAAACTCCTGTGCTCTTGCTACCGGAATGGTGGTGTTGCGATTGATCAGCTTCTCGGTCAGACCACCCATTGTCTCAATACCGAGTGAAAGCGGGATAACATCCAGCAACAGCATCTCATCATCCGGTTTATTACCTGCCAGAATGTCGGCTTGGAGTGCAGCACCCACAGCAACCACCCGGTCAGGATCGATATCCACCAGGGGTAGGGTACCAAACAGTTCCCCAACCATTTCGCGTACTCTGGGCACCCGGGTTGATCCGCCGACCATTACCACTTCCTGTACCTCTTCCGCGGATATACCAGCATCACGTATGGCACGCCTGCAGGCGATCAAGGTTTTCTTGATTAAAGGATCGACCAATTCATTGAATTGGGTATGTTGCAGCAGTCCTTGCCAGTAACTGCCATCCTCTAACTGAACACGAATGACAGTTTCATCAGCTTCACTGAGTGCTTCTTTAGCAGCACAGCCAGCAATCATCAGGCGTTTCAACTGAACATGACCCACATCATTTTTAATGGCAGCTTGTTGCATGATCCACTCAGCCAGGACACGATCAAAGTCATCACCCCCAAGGGCCGAGTTGCCCCCGGTGGCCATCACTTCGAAGACGCCTTTATTGAGTCGAAGGATAGAGATATCGAAGGTGCCACCACCCAAGTCATAGATGGCATGTATACCTTCAGCCCCCTTGTCCAGGCCATAGGCAACCGCAGCAGCCGTTGGCTCATTGAGAAGACGTAACACAGGTAATCCAGCTAATTTAGCCGCATCTTTTGTTGCCTGACGCTGTGCTTCGTCAAAGTAGGCAGGGACTGTAATCACCACCCCACTCAATTCTCCATCAAGGATATCTTCAGCCCGCTGAGCCAATACCTTGAGAATTTCGGCTGAGACCTCGACCGGGCTGACCTCGCCCGCCACCGTTTGGATACGGGGTACTGTGGTATAAGCCTGAACGAATTGATAGGGAAGCCGATTACCGAGGGTACTGATATCGTCGACACCACGCCCGATCAAGCGCTTTGCCGACGAGATCGTATTGAGCGGATCTTCCATTTCAGTCTGTTTGGCGTTATAGCCTACCTGGACTACATCCTTCTGGTATCGAACCACTGATGGCAGAAGATGACGCCCTTGCTCATCAGGCAGGGTCTCGGCTCGGCCACTGCGGACACTGGCCACCAGTGAATTGGTTGTACCCAGGTCAATACCGGCAGCCAATCTATGTTGATGGGGTGCCTGCGCTTGACCCGGTTCTGCAATCTGAAGGAGTGCCATCTATCTCTATTCCGTCCGATAAGTGAGTTCAGTTCAACTCATCTTCCAATGCAGCTTCCACACTCTCCGCTTCGGCATGCAGCTTTTCCAGAAAACGCATTTTTCGCAGGATCTCTCTGGCGGCATGCAAATGTTCTTCTGTAGGGGTTTCGAATTGAACAGCCATCTGAGCCACCAGGCTGGTAATCTGCTTGTTGATCCGGCTACGCAGATCAAGAATTGCTTGGTAGGAATCGCTTTGACTGGGGATCTCTTCCAGCTCTTCCCGTAACTCCATCTGCTGCATCAGAAATGCCATGTCCTGAGTGGATTCGTTCTGAGTATCCATCTCAATACCATGCAGTGTGAGCAGATAACTGGCACGGGCGATTGGGTCCTTAAGCGTTTCGAAAGCCTCATTGATCAGTGAGGCGCCCTGCACAGAGAGGCGTCGCTCTTGATCGGTGGCATGGGCGTAACGATCAGGATGCACCACCCGTTGCAGATCCCTATAACGTTCCGACAGTGAGTTACCATCAACTATATAGCCGATCGGCAAACCAAATAGATCAAAGTAGTTTTTCGAAAAATCCAGCATATCGAAAAAACGGCCACCTTATGGCAGCCGTCTCATATCCTTTACTCGTTGCGCTTCAAACACCAAAACTCTCACCACACCCGCACTCACTCTTGGCATTGGGATTGTTGAACTTGAAGCCTTCATTAAGACCTTCACGGCCATAATCGACCTCTGTGCCGTCGAGATAGACAAGACTTTTGGGATCAATAATCACCTGTACGCCACGATCTTCAAAGACCTGGTCATCTTCCTGTAGGTCATCCACAAATTCCATCTCATAAGCCATTCCGGAGCAACCCGAAGTACGCACACTTAAACGTATACCCAATCCTTTGCCCCGATTGGCAAGAAAGGCTTGTACCCTATCGGCTGCAGCTTCTGTGATCGTGATACCCATCGTTTCTACTCTATCAAATCAAATTATATCGATGCAGTCATTTGGTGTTCTTGTCGGAAAAGTCTTTAATGGCTGCTTTAATGGCATCTTCAGCCAATACAGAGCAATGTACCTTCACTGGAGGTAATGCCAACTCTTCTGCAATCTCTGAATTCTTGATCTCCTGCGCCTGCTCCAGTGTTTTGCCCTTGACCCACTCGGTCAGCAGGCTGCTCGAGGCAATTGCCGAGCCACAACCATAGGTCTTGAAGCGGGCATCTTCGATGACTCCCTCTTCATTGACCTTGATTTGCAGACGCATCACATCCCCACAAGCTGGCGCACCCACCATGCCGGTACCAACACTGGTATCCTCTTTGTCGAAGGTGCCCACATTACGTGGGTTCTCATAATGGTCCAGTACCTTGTCACTGTATGCCATAATCTACAACCTCTGAATGATGCATGAAGCGCACTAATGCGCTGCCCATTGAATCGATTTTAAGTCGACACCATCCTTGAACATCTCCCATAGGGGCGATAGCTCACGCAATCGCTCCACCTCAGTACGGATCTTATTGATCGCGTAGTCCACCTCTTCCGCAGTGGAAAAACGGCCCAGAGTAAAGCGGATGGAACTGTGTGCCAGTTCATCTTCGCGTCCCAGGGCACGCAATACATAACTCGGTTCCAGGCTTGCCGACGTACAGGCGGAGCCGGAAGATACGGCTAGATCCTTCAGTGCCATGATCAGGGACTCCCCCTCTACAAAGGCAAAACTGACGTTTAGGTTTCCAGCCACTCGCTGATCCTCATCGCCGTTCAGATAGACCTCTTCAATATCATTGATTCCGGCCCAAAGCCGATTTCTTAATCCTAAAACCCGTTCATTCTCCGTTGCCATCTCCACCCCTGCAAGTCGGAAAGCCTCACCCATACCGACTATCTGGTGAGTAGCAAGTGTCCCGGAACGCATACCGCGTTCATGCCCGCCACCATGCATCTGTGCCTCTAGACGCACCCTCGGTTTACGTCTTACATAGAGTGCACCTATGCCTTTGGGTCCGTAGATCTTATGTGCTGAAAAAGACATGAGATCGACCTTCAGGTTCTCAAGATCGATCGGTACCTTGCCAGCACTCTGGGCGGCATCTACATGAAACAGGATCTTGCGCTCACGGGTCAACTCACCGATCGCCTGGATATCCTGTATCACACCAATTTCGTTATTGGTATGCATGATAGAGACAAGAATCGTGTCATCCCGGAGTGCCGCTTCCAACTTAGTGAGATCGATCAAACCACTAGGTTCCGGATCTAAATAGGTCACTTCATACCCATCACGCTCAAGTTGCCGGCAGGTATCAAGCACCGCTTTATGTTCGGTTTTACAGGTGACGATATGCCGTCCCTTCTTGGCATAAAAATCTGCCACACCTTTGATGGCCAGGTTATCTGACTCTGTCGCTCCGGAGGTCAGTACAATTTCTTTCGGATCGGCGTTCACCAGATTGGCTATTTGCTGTCTTGCTACCCTTATCGCATCACCCGCTGTCCATCCAAATGCATGTGAACGTGAGGCCGCATTTCCAAAATCGCCATCCGGCGTGAGATAACGACACATCAATTCCGCAACACGGGGATCTACAGGCGTTGTGGCCGAATAGTCCATGTATATGGGTAACTTCATCTCAAACTCCGACAATCGATTTTTTAGTCAGGCGCCAGCCAGGTCATTCGATCCATCTGCCATGGATATGTCCAGTCCAGATAGCTCATCGTGATCGGCATGATCCTGTCGGTCAGCCACCTCACGCACCGCTTTGCGATCCATGAGATCCTGTAAGCTTATTTTATTGAGATAGCTATATATTTGATTACTGAGATCTGACCATAAATCATGAGTCAAGCAACGCTCATTGTTCTGGCAATTGTGTGCACCATTGCAGCGTGTGGTATCGATGTTCTCATCCACTGCTGAAATAACCTCGCCCACGAAAATTTCCTCAGCACTTTTCCCCAAGCTATATCCTCCACCTGGACCGCGCACACTGGCAACCAGGGATTTTTTACGCAAACGGGAAAATAACTGCTCCAAATAGGAGAGCGAAATTCCCTGGCGTTGGGCTATATCGGCAAGGGTAATCGGACCTTCACCATAGTGTAGGGATAGATCCAACATGGCTGTCACTGCGTATCGGCCTTTTGTGGTAAGCTTCACTTCATGGACTCCGTGAATATTTCCAAACGCTAATATACATTCCCAAGCAAAATAGTCAAGAATATCCCACCTCTTTTATTCGATGGTTTTCTCTTCCTCGGGAATCTGTTCATCAAGTTTCTGCAGCTCCTCTGCTGTTGAAATAATCTCGCAGGAATAGAGATCGGGGAGATTGGATTGATCCTCATCCACTCCAAGTTTCTTCAGCGCTTCACACATTGACTCCATTTTCCTGTCCATGACATGGATATGGTCAAGCATGCAGTTGATCGCATGAGCCACCGGATCTGCAGCATCTTTGGTCGCCCCGTAAGCATCGAAACCGATCTTCTTTGCAATTTTCTCTCTATGCCCATCCTGATCCGGTTTTCTGGGTGTAATGAGTTTACCGGGAACACCAACCACTGTAGCGCCAGCGGGTACATCTTTAACCACTACTGAATTGGAACCAATCCTGGCTCCTTCACCCACTACAATGGGCCCAAGCACCTTGGCCCCTGCACCGACAACCACATTATTCTCAAGGGTGGGATGGCGTTTTCCCTTCTCCCAGGTAGTACCACCCAGAGTAACACCGTGATAGAGCGTACAATCATCACCAATTACCGCTGTCTCTCCAATCACGACACCCATCCCATGATCAATGAAAAAACGCCGGCCAATCACCGCGCCTGGATGAATCTCAATGCCGGTAAGTAACCTGGCTATATTGGATACCACACGGGCTAGCCATTTCAGCCCGATATGCCATAACGTGTGGGCGAAACGATGAAAGACCACAGCATGCACACCAGGATAGGTGGTGATTATCTCAAAGGCGTTACGGGCTGCAGGGTCCCGTTCAAAAACGCTCTGGATATCCTCTTTCCAACGAGAGACTTTCTCTTCACCTGAAGTTTCCAACTGCCTACCTACGCTTGAGTGTAAAATCGGTGGTGCCACACTGATAATGGTGGCATGAGGGAAGGAGATTATCCACAATCCCGCACAAAATACTAGGGTATTTGATTGCTATCAGCAGATAAACGGACTATTCGACAAGGTGTCGCTCAGCGTCTCATCGATTTTCGTCCCTGCATGGCGCTGAGGATACCGCGCATGATATTAATCTCATCCTTATCCGGCCGTGCCCGCTGAAACAGACTGCGCAGTCTGCGTAACAGTTTTTTCGACTGCTTTGGCTGGGTAAAACCCACATCATCCAATGCCTGAGCGAGATGTTCATGGAAGCCCTGTAGCATCTCGGCTGTGGCCAAATCTCTTGCACTCTCATCGGTTAACTCAACCTGCTGATGTTGAGCCTGGAATATTTCATAGGCCAAGACTTGGACAGCAGCACCCAGATTAAGTGAGCTATAAGCCTCATTGGTCGGGATATGCACAAGAAAAGTACATCGATCCAATTCACTGTTGCTGAGACCAGATCTTTCACGTCCAAACACCAGGGCTACTTCTCCGTGCACTGCCTCCTGTACCAACTTGGCAGCAGCCTCTCTGGGTGAAACTACTGGCCAATCGACACTGCGTGCGCGGGCACTCGTACCTACCACAAGACGGCAACCCACCAAGGCATCGTCAAGTGAATCGACTACCTGGGCTTTTTTCAGTAAGTCATCAGCACCTGTAGCACGGGAAGTGGCTTCTTGATGGGGAAAAAGATGTGGGGTAACCAGATGAAGTTGCTGCAGCGACATGTTTTTCATGGCCCGCGCAACCGCTCCGATATTACCAGGATGGCTGGTATCCACCAGCACGATTCGAATATTGTTCAGCATAGCCAGCAAGAGTACCTGAATATAAAAAGGGAATAAATTAGGAAATAGTTTATCCCCATCGCCACTTGCTGTATCCTCGCGGTCCATGAATCCAATGCTAACCATTGCAGTACGTGCCGCCCGCGAAGCCAGTCGCATCATCACTCGTAACTTCAACCGTATCGACAGGTTGACAATAACTGACAAGGGAAGCAATGATTTCGTCAGTGAAGTGGACCGGAATGCCGAAGCGGTCATTATTAATATATTGCGCGAAAAATACCCTCATCACGCTATATTGGCTGAAGAGAGCGGCAAGCATGTCGGGGATGACTACCAATGGATTATCGACCCACTCGACGGCACTACCAATTTTTTACACGGATTCCCTCAATTTGCCATCTCAATCGCCCTTAAAATTAAAGGACGCTTGGAGATGGGGGTTGTCTTTGACCCTATCAGCGATGAGATGTTCACTGCCAGCCGAGGTGAAGGTGCGCTACTGAATGACCGAAAGATCCGTGTATCCGGTCGTAAAAGCCTGGAAGGTGCACTGCTCGGTACAGGGCTACCCTATCGAGACTTCAGCTTTACTGACAACTACCTTGGCATGCTCAAAGACCTAATGAAGGATAGCGCAGGTGTACGTCGACCCGGTTCTGCAGCACTCGATTTTGCCTATCTGGCGGCTGGCCGTACCGACGGTTTCTGGGAGTTGGGATTGAGTGAGTGGGACTTTGCCGCTGGCGCAGTACTGGTGAGAGAGGCTGGTGGTTTGGTTACTGACATTGGTGGTGGTGAGCGCTTTCTCGATACCGGGAATGTGATCGCTGGAAACATCAAGGTCCATAATGCCATGCTGAAACGTATCCTACCCCATCTTGACGACAAACTTACCGCTTAATTCCCATCCTCAAGAACCCGATTCACAGATTGTTGTAATCCGGGTAATTGCACCTCAAGAAAGCACCTTGGCAACCGTTAATTCGGATGAAGACACACATCCACTATTACGGACAAGTCCAAATGGAAAGCGACCATAAAAAGAGAAAAAGCTTAAGCGACCATGCCCTGGAAATGGTTATGCGCGACCTCCTGAGTGGACTGAGGGAGTTCTCTCTAGAATTGCAGACAGAGACTACATCCGGCTCACCACGGACGAATGAGAGACGTTGATCATCTAGCCCCTGACAACTCTATGAGTAGGCAGCGGCATAAAAAGGGCTGATACTTTCTCTAGAGCCCATTAACACTCATTTGATCGCCAGTGAGCCTAATAAACATTGCTCAGGGCATCTCGTCCTGTCCACCATCCTCTTTCTGCACGGGCATCAGATCCGCACGACTCACGCCCATTGAGATCACTGAGCTGCTTGCAACATAGATGGAAGAGTAGGTACCGACTACCACGCCGACGATCAACGCCAAGGCAAAGCCCTGGATAATCTCACCACCAAACAGAAACAGCGCGAACAATACCAACAGGGTAGTACCCGATGTGATCAAGGTTCGTGAGAGGGTCTGATTGACTGATGCATTGATGATACCGATTGCCTCACCCTTGCGCATCTTACGGAAATTCTCTCTGATACGGTCGAATACCACAATCGTATCGTTGAGCGAATAGCCGATAACCGCTAACACCGCCGCCAATACCGGTAGATCAAAATCCACCTGGAAAAGTGCGAAAAAACCGATCGTTATCAGTACATCATGAACAATGGCAATCACAGAACCGACTGCAAATCTGTACTCAAAACGTAATCCCACGTAGATCAGGATACCGATTAAGGCATACAGCATCGCCAATCCACCATCCTCAGTCAGTTCATCACCCACCTGGGGTCCGACAAATTCGACACGGCGCAGGTCTGCCCCTGGATCGATCCCCTTCATGGCGCTGAAGGCACGATCACTGAGCACCGCACTCTCCATATCATCACGCGGTGCAAGCCTCACCAGAACATCCCTTGGCGTCCCAAAGTGCTGTATTACGGCATCGCCAAACCCGTCTTGGCTCAGTGCATCCCGTACTACAGAGAGTTCTACTGCTTGTGGATACCCCACTTCGACGAGTGTCCCTCCGGTAAAGTCGATACCGAAATTGAGACCACGCACAATGATTGCAGCCAGGGCGATCAGCAGCAGTACCCCGGAGAATATCAGCGCCAGGCTGCGCTTACCCATCAAGTCAAAATGGGCGCCTTGTTTAATAATCTGCATACTAGACTCCTTATACCGCTAACGCTTTAACGCGTCTGTGACCATAGATCAGATTGATCACTGCACGTGTTCCCACGATGGCGGTAAACATGGAGGTAAGAATACCTATTGCCAAAGTGACAGCGAAGCCCTTGATCGGTCCGGTACCGAAACTGAACAAAACAACAGCGGCTATCAGCGTTGTGATGTTGGCGTCGATGATGGTGGAGAAGGCCTTCTCATAGCCAGCCTGAATGCTTGCCTGGGGTGAGTTACCGTTGGCAATCTCCTCGCGGATACGTTGAAAAATCAACACATTCGCATCCACCGCCATACCCACGGTCAGGACGATACCGGCAATACCAGGCAGCGTCAGAGTGGCTTGCAACATCGAAAGAATGGCCACGATCAGTACCAGATTCATCATCAGCGCCAAGTCAGCAACCAGACCAAACACCTTATAGTAGAAGGCCATAAACACCATCACCAGGGCCAGGCCGATCATCACCGAGAGAAAGCCTTGATCGATACTATCCTGCCCCAAACTTGGCCCAATGGTGCGCTCCTCGACAATCTCAATCGGAGCTGCCAGGGCGCCAGCCCTTAACAACAGGGCCAAGTCACGTGCCTCTTCGGTAGAATCAAGCCCCGTGGTTTGAAAACGCCGTCCAAAGGGTTCCAGGATATTGGCGATAGAGATTACCTCCTCCACCTTCTTTTTCACCTTCACAGGCTTCCCATCCACCATTCGGGTAGTGACACGATTCTCAATGAACACCACCGCCATCGGTTTGCCGACATTCTCATTGGTCATCCGCCGCATCCGTTTGGCGCCCACACCATCCAGGCTGACAAAGACCGCAGGCTGACCGGAACGTTGATCCAGGCCCGATGAAGCATCGACAATTTGATTACCGGTGACTATCACCCGCTTCTTGAGTAGCACCGGCTGACCGTCACGTTCGTGATAAAGGTTGGATCCGGGTGGAACACGACCATTCACCGCATCTTCAACGCTATGCTCAGTGTCAGCCAGACGATACTCGAGGGTTGCGGTAGCGCCTAGAATCTCTTTCAACTTAGCGGGATCCTGCGCACCAGGCAGTTGCACGACAATACGTCGCACACCTTGTTGCTGTATCAGAGGTTCTGCGATACCCAGGGCATTGACCCGGTTTCGCAGGGTGGTGATGTTCTGCTGCAGAGCAAATTTCTGAACTTCCTGCTTCTCGACAGGAGAGAGAGAGGCTCTGACTAAGAAGGCCTCTGCCTCATCGAGGCTTTCCAGATTCAGGGAGCGGAACTGATTGCCGATCGCCTCCGCTGCCTGATCGCGCTTTTCGGCATTGTTGAATTTGACCATCACCTGATCATTTTCACGACTGATGCGGATATAGCGCAGCTTCTTCTCACGCAACAGGGTGCGTATGTCGCTACTATAGCGTTCTGCCGCCTGCTCGATTGCCGCTTCCATATCCACATCAATCAGCACATGGATACCACCCCGCAGATCGAGTCCAAGATACATCGGCTCAGCTCCCAGACCACTCAGCCAATCAGGTAGATCAGGAGACAGGGTCAATGCCGGGGTGTAGTTATCACCCAGCTCTGCAGCGATTAAATCCATGGCCTTAAGCTGGTCTTCAGAGCTCTTGAATCGAACCAGCATTTTTTGATTCTTAATGGCCATACCCTTGGGAACCACGCCAGCCGGTTGCAACGCCTGTTCAATACGGGACAGGGTCGCCTGATCGATGACGGCATCGCGTTGGGCGGAGATTTCCATGGAGGGGTCCTGATCAAAGAGGTTGGGCAGGGCAAACAGCCCACCCAGCAGGACCACTGTCAAAACCAGCAGGTTTTTCCAAAGTGGGTATTGGTTCATTGTGCTTTCAAATCATTATGGCTAAGAGCGAAGAGGCGTTACTTCAACAGTGGCTAGAGTTCTTTGAGAGACCCCTTGGGCAGAACAGAGTCAATAGCCTGTCGGCGTATTTTCACCTCGGTCCCATCTGATATCTCAACCAGGATAAAGTTCTCACCAAGGTCAGCTATTTTCCCGGCCATACCGCCCGTGGTGACGATCTCATCTCCTTTCGCCAGGGCTTCAACCAATTTTTTGTGCTCCTTCTGGCGCTTAACCTGTGGACGAATCATCAGAAAATAGAGCACAGCACCGAAGATAACCAATGGGAGCAAACCGGTAATAGCACTGGCCTGCTCTGCCGCCGGTCCTTCCGCCAACGCATCAGATATAAAAAAACTCATTTCTATCAACCTCTCAATCGGGTCTAAAAAAGATTGTCAGGCAGATCCTGCCCTGCAAAAAAATCAGCGGCCGATTATGACACAGAAGGCGAGAAGAAACAGGGGCCAGTGACATAGTTGGATATTATCTGGCCTGAAAGTCGCTGTTTGGTGGGGCAGTACCACCGTTCAGGTTCTGACATAGCTAGTGTAGTGTCCTGAATAAAATATTCATTTATAATTCCCAGTGTTCCGGTTTATGGCAAAGGAAGGAAAAAATGAATTCAGCAGTT
>JAHXHU010000133.1 GCA_025656375.1 Candidatus Thiodiazotropha sp. (ex Ustalcina ferruginea)
ATCGCGATCAGCTGGTGGCTTCCTGTGCTTCTGAGTTGGTGATTACCGTTGATAAGGATCACTGCCTGTTGATCTATCCCAAGCCGACTTGGCTTGAGATCGAAGATAAGCTCAAGGCACTACCTTCCTTTGATGAGTCTGCGCGCAACTTGCAGCGACTCTACATCGGGAATGCTCATGATATCGATATGGATAGTCAAGGTCGGATTCTACTTCCACAAGAGTTACGTCGATTTGCCGAGCTCAACAAAAAAGTGGCCCTTGTGGGGCAAATTAACAAATTTGAGTTATGGGATGAGGAGACCTGGAATAGCAGGCAAGAGGCCTGGCTGGCGAAGGTGGATCTCAACAAGCTCGATCTGCCGGCAGAGTTTAAGTCGCTTTCGATCTGATGAAGCAGGAACATTTTTCGGTACTACTGCAGCCCTCCATTGAGGCGCTGAGGATAGACCCTGCAGGTGTCTACCTGGATGGCACGTTTGGACGAGGCGGGCACAGTCGTCTGATTTTGGATGCGCTGGGCAACCGGGGGCGTTTGATCGCCATTGATAGAGATCCTGATGCCGTGACTTACGGGCGTAAACAGTTTGGTCAGGATGCACGCTTTCACATCGTACAGGAGAGCTTCGCCGTGTTAGCGGATGTGGCAGAACAGGTGGGTGTGACGGGACAGGTCAATGGCATCTTGTTGGACTTGGGGGTTTCCTCGCCTCAACTGGATCAGGCAGAGCGTGGCTTCAGTTTTACAAAGGATGGGCCTCTGGATATGCGTATGGATCCGAATAGTGGTATGTCGGCTGCCGCATGGTTGGCTCAGGCTGAGATGAAGGAGATCGGGAAGGTTCTGAAAGCGTATGGTGAGGAGCTGCATGCGAAACGAATTGCGCGGGCCATTGTGGAGGCGAGGGATATTCGACCTATCACCACCACCTTGCGGTTGGCAGAGATCGTGAGTCAGGCCAATCCCTCATGGGAAAAGGGTAAGCACCCGGCAACACGTAGTTTTCAGGCGATAAGAATCTTCATCAATGGTGAGTTGGATGCGCTGCAGAAATCGTTGCAGCGTATTTTGGATGTGTTGGTGGTAGGCGGCCGATTGGTGGTCATCAGTTTTCACTCACTTGAGGATCGTCTGGTCAAACGCTTTATGCGTGAACAGGCGAGGGGCGACCGATTTCCACCTGGTGTGCCGGTCACCCAGGATCAGCTGCAACCACGCTTACGTTTGGTGGGCAAGGCGATTCGCCCAAGTGCAGAGGAAATTGAGAGCAATCCCCGTTCACGTAGCGCGGTTTTGCGTGTTGCAGAGCGACTCTCTTGAGTCGTACCGGCTACTGGTTGTTCGGATTGCTGGTGGTAGCTGTGCTGGCATCTGCAGTGGCAGTTGTCTACAGCAAGTATCTCAGTCGCAAACACTTTGTGGCGTTACAGGAGATACAGGCGGAGCAGGAGCTCATCGGTATCGAGTGGGGGCGTTTGCAGTTGGAAGAGAGCACCCTGGCCACCCATTCCGAAGTGGAAAAAAAGGCACGGGACAGATTGAAAATGCATCTGCCCAATTTTAATGAAATCGTAGTGATTAGGCGCTAGTAAATGGCGGGTGCGAAGAAGAGAAAAACCAAACAGGCTGGTGTTGTCAGGTTACCGAGCTATCGTGCTCGGCGTATTACTGTGCTCACAGTGATAGGGCTGGCCTTCAGCTCATTGGTTTGGCAATCTTTGGATCGCCAGGTATTCGAGACAGCCTTTTTGCAGGAGCAGGGTGAAAGACGCTACCTGCGCACCATGACAGTCAGTGCAAGTCGAGGCATGATCACCGATCGGAATGGCGAACCCTTGGCGATCAGCACCCCGGTCAAGAGTGTGGCCGCCAATCCAAGGGTCACTAAAAACGATAATGTAACGATTGGTGCCTTGGCATCAACCCTTAGTCTCGATCCTGACCGGTTGCGTCGCCTTCTCTCAAGCGAACGCTCCTTTGTCTATCTTAAGCGACGTATCAATCCTGATCTGGCCGAGCAAGTTCGTGCACTCGACCTTGATGGCATTGATCTGCTGTCTGAATACCGTCGTTTTTATCCCAGTAGCGAAGTGATGTCGCAGATGGTTGGTTTTACCAATATCGATGATCAGGGCCAGGAGGGAATGGAGCTGGCTTATGATGATTGGTTGAGCGGTAGCTCGGGCGCGAAACGAGTCATCAAGGATGGTAAGGGTCGGGTGGTGACCCAGGTGGAAAATATACAGAGTCCATCCCCGGGTAAGGATTTGGTGTTAAGCATCGATCGCCGGTTGCAGTTTCTTGCTTACCGTGAACTCAAGGCCGCAGTCAGTAAGCACCGTGCACGCTCGGGTTCGGCGGTGATTCTGGATAGCCGCAGTGGTGAGATTCTGGCGATGGTTAACAGCCCGTCATACAACCCGAACGCACTGCGTGGGCGTCGTTCCAGCAGTCTTCGCAATCGAGTGGTAACCGATGTCTTCGAGCCGGGTTCCACCATTAAGCCATTTACCGTGGCAGCTGCTGTGGAGATGGGTCGATTTAAACCTAATACACCGATTGATGTCTCCCCCGGACAGATGAAAGTAGGCCGCTACCTGGTTAGAGATCCGCGTAACTACGGCATGATCGATGTGGCTACGGTATTGCGCAAGTCGAGCAATGTGGGGGCAAGCAAAATCGCCCTTTCTCTGAAGCCGGAGACGTTATGGAAGCTCTTTGCCAATCTGGGTTTTGGTGAGAGTCCATACAGTCAGTTCCCCGGTGAATCGAGTGGACGTCTGCCCCATTTTTCGGACTGGTCCAGTTTTGAGCAGGCTACGCTCTCATTTGGTTATGGTCTCTCAGTGACACCCTTGCAGCTCGCCAGGGCCTATGCGGTGTTGGCCAATGATGGTGTGCGTCTGCCGGTATCGCTATTGAAGGAGGAACAGCCGGTTGAGGGTGAACGGGTGATACGTCAGAGCACAGCCAGGACAGTGGTTAAGATGTTGGAGGCTGTGGTAACCAGTGAGGGGACAGCTCCTCAGGCGGCGGTCCCCGGTTACCGCGTGGCAGGCAAGACAGGAACGGCTAAGAAATCAGTGGCGGGTGGCTATTCGGAGGATAAATATCTCTCTTTGTTTGTCGGTCTGGCGCCTGCCAGTGATCCGCGCTTGGTGATGGCTGTGTTTATCGATGAACCGCGGGGCAAAGAGTATTACGGTGGTCTGGTGGCGGGTCCTGTGTTCTCCAAGGTGATGAGTGGTGCGCTACGGCTGATGAATATTCCGCCCGACAAACCTTGGCATGAGCATACGCTGATGGCTCGGGTGGGGGACAAACAATGATGGCTGCCGAGCAGATGACAGCCTTTCATACATTGGCTTCACTATTGAATGGCATTGCTACCGTACCGGCGATTGATGATCGGGATGTGACAGGCATTGCTCTCGACAGTCGTCAAGTGACACCAGGATCTCTTTTTCTTGCCTGTACCGGGGAGCATCAACACGGACTGGCTTTTACAGAGCAGGCAGTGTCACAGGGTGCCTCGGCGATTGCCTGGGAGCCGGATGGTGGAGAAGTGGATCGTATCGCAGCACAAATGAATTTATCGGTGCCGCTGATAGCCATTCCACAGCTTTCGCAACGCGTGAGTCAGATTGCTGCCCTTTTTTACGGGCACCCCAGTCGATTTATGACGGTGTATGGGATTACCGGTACAAATGGTAAAACCACTATCAGCCAACTATTGGCTCAGGCGCTGATGAGTGAGATCCCTTGCGGCATTCTGGGGACATTGGGGGTGGGGCTGCCAGGGCAACTGACTGCAACCGGGTATACAACTCCCGATGCAGTGACTTTACAAAAGCTGTTGGCAGAGCTGCTTCAGCAGGGAGTGCAGGCACTCACTATGGAGGTCTCTTCACATGCCTTGGATCAGGATCGCGCTGCAGCCGTGCAATTCGACAGTGCGATCTTTACGAATCTCAGCCGTGATCACTTCGATTATCATGAAACCCTGGAGAATTATGCGGCGGCCAAGCAACGGCTGTTTAATATGCCGGATCTCACCAGTGCTGTGATCAACCTGGATGACCCCTTTGGCTCTCAGCTCATTGGGTCACTGGCGGATTCTGTAGAGGTGCTGGGTTATAGCATTGAGCCAACAGAGCCGTTGCCGGTTGGCTTGACAGGCTGGGCGCGGGCTGAACGGATCGATCCCTCCACTCAGGGTATGAAGATTCATATCTCAAGCCACTGGGGTGAGGACGTGCTGGAGACGTCTCTTCTTGGTCGGTTCAATGCCGCTAATCTGCTGGCCGTGTTGCTTGTGTTGTTGCATAAGGGTTGGGCGTTACAGCGGGCATTGAAAGTGATGGCAGGATTGCATACCGTCCCGGGCCGTATGGAGTTGTTGGGTGGTGAAGAGAAACCTGGTGTGGTGGTGGATTATGCCCATACACCGGATGCGTTGGAAAAGGCCTTGCAGGCCTTGCGTAAGCATTGTCCCGGTCGATTAAGCGTCGTGTTCGGTTGTGGTGGCGATCGGGATCGGGGGAAGCGCCCACTGATGGGAGGTGTGGCCGAAAAGCTTGCAGATCAGCTCTATGTCACTGATGACAACCCGCGTGGTGAACCGAGTGGCGAAATAATCCGCCAGATTCTGGCCGGTCTAAGTGAGCCTGACAAGGTGTATGTCGAGCCTGATCGAGGTCGCGCTATTCATGTTGCGCTCACAGCTGCGTCTCCAGGGGATCTGGTACTGGTGGCGGGTAAAGGCCATGAGGATTACCAGCTTGTTGCTGAGCAGGTGCTCCATTTTGACGATCGTGAACAGGTGTTGGCTGCACTGAACGCTTGGCAGGGGGGAGTCGATGAATAGTCTACGACTCTCTCAAGTGGCGGAGGGTCTGAACGCTGAGCTGATCGGTGATGATGTCAGCTTTGGTTCAGTCAGCACCGACAGCCGCACCCTGCAGCAGAATGATCTCTATGTTGCCTTACAGGGACCACGCTTCGATGGGCACCGTTATATTGGTCAGGCGATCGACAAAGGGGCTGTGGCAGCAATGGTGAGTGAGCCACAGAATAGAGAGATACCTCAAATCAGGGTGACGGATTCCCGCCTCGGTTTAGGTCGATTGGCAGGGCTCTGGCGGGCAAGATTCGAAGTACCGTTGGTAGCCATTACCGGCAGCAATGGAAAGACAACTGTCAAAGAGTTACTTGCTGCCATACTCCGAATCCGTGGCCCCGTGCTGGCAACCCAGGGCAATCTGAACAACGACATAGGCCTGCCGTTGACACTCCTGCGGTTGCAGGATGAATGCTATGCCGTGGTGGAGTTGGGAGCCAACCATCCAGGTGAAATCAGCTACCTGAGCCAGATCGCCCACCCTGATGTAGCCCTGATCAATAACGCGGGAGCAGCCCACCTGGAGGGGTTTGGCGATCTGCAGGGAGTTGCTCGGGAGAAAGGGGAGATTCTCACCGGACTTAAACCCACTGGCATTGCCGTATTGAATGCTGACGATGACTATTTTCCTCTTTGGCGAGAGTTGCTGGGTGAACGTCGACTGTTGACTTTCGGTACATCGGAGTGTGCCGCTGTGCGCAGTGATCTGGCCCAGGCCGAAATGCGTTGGACAGAAACGGGTTTTTATAACCACATGCGGGTCACTTATCAGGATGAGACGTTCGAAGTTCGACTCTCTCTGGCCGGACACCATAATCTGATGAATGGATTGGCTGCGATTGCTGCGGCTCTGGCAATGGGTTGTTCAAGCAAAGAGATCGTACAAGGGCTTGCTGTCGTGGAACCGGTTGCGGGGCGCTTGCAATTACTCAATGCACCGGCTGGATTTCAACTCATCGATGACAGTTATAACGCGAATCCCAACTCGGTGGATGCAGCGATTGATTTTTTGCGGAGCGCGCCAGGCGATCAATATCTGGTATTAGGCGATCTGGCAGAGTTAGGTGATCAATCCGTAACGCTGCACAGCCGTATTGGATTCAGGGCAAAGCAGGCTGGTTTGTCCCATCTCTATACCTTAGGGTCCCTGAGCCAGCATGCGGCGCAAAGCTTTGGTAGTGGGGGTGAGGCCTATTCTGAATTGGACAAGCTTGTAAATACACTCAATAAATCGGTCAATCAGGGTGACACTGTGTTGATCAAAGGTTCTCGAAGCGCAGCGATGGAGCGGGTGGTCGAGCGTTTGATGGATAAGGGGAGGGGCTGACTGTGTTGCTCTATCTTACCGATTGGCTTGCTCAATTCGACAGTGCTTTTCGGGTGTTTCAATACCTGACCCTACGCACCATCCTGGGCGTGCTGACCGCACTGCTGATTTCACTCGCGCTCGGTCCGATGATGATACGCCGACTCAGTTTTCACCAGATTGCCCAGACAGTGCGCGACGATGGTCCTGAGACGCACTTTTCCAAAGCCGGAACCCCCACCATGGGTGGTGCACTAATCCTGGTGGCTATCGCCATAGCGACCCTGCTTTGGTCCGATCTTGGAAACCATTATGTCTGGATCGTACTGATCGTAACGATGATTTTCGGACTCATCGGATTGGTTGATGACTACAAGAAGCTTGTTTTGAATGACCCTAAAGGATTGGCGGCGCGCTGGAAATATTTTTGGCAATCGGTAGCGGGTTTAGGAGCCTCTTTGATTTTCTACTACACGGCCAGTTCATCGATGGAGACTGCCCTGCTTATTCCCTATTTGAAGGATGTCTCTCTTGACTGGGGCCCGATGTTTATTCTTTTTAGTTACCTGGTGATCGTCGGTTCATCCAATGCAGTCAACCTAACCGATGGTTTGGATGGTTTAGCGATTTTACCGACGGTGATGGTAGGCGGTGCGTTGGGCGTCATCGCCTATGTCACCGGACACGCCGATTTTGCGGTTTACCTGAAGATTCCTTTTTTGCCAGGAGTTGGGGAGTTGATTGTCTTCTGTGCTTCATTGGTTGGTGCCGGTTTGGGATTTCTGTGGTTTAACACCTACCCCGCTCAGGTCTTCATGGGGGACGTGGGTGCATTGGCCTTAGGTGCCGCACTGGGGGTGGTGTCCGTAGCAGTGCGTCAGGAGATTGTACTGTTCATCATGGGTGGGGTGTTTGTTGTGGAGACGGTATCCGTCGTGCTGCAGGTTGCCTCCTACAAGTTGACCGGAAAGCGGATCTTCCGTATGGCGCCATTGCATCACCATTTTGAGCTCAAAGGTTGGCCCGAGCCTCGGGTTATTGTTCGATTCTGGATCATCACCGTTATTTTGGTGCTGGTCGGTTTAGCAAGTCTGAAGATACGTTGATGACGCAACAAGAGACAAAGCCAGGAAAAACGCTGATCGTCGGTCTCGGTGTGACCGGACTCTCCTGTGTGCGTCATCTCGCTGCTCAAGGTGTTTCACTGGCGGTGACTGATAGTCGTGAGCAGCCGCCGGGCCTGGAGGCGCTACGCAAGGAATTTCCAGACATGGCGCTGTTTCTTGGTGGTTTTCAGCCTGAGGCTTTTCAGGCAGCCAGCCAACTGGTGGTGAGTCCGGGGATATCCCTTGATGAACCGCTGATTCAAGCGGCCAGAGAACAGGGTATAGAGATCGTTGGCGACGTGGAGTTATTTGCCAGAGCGGTCAAGGCACCGGTTGTTGCGATCACGGGATCGAACGGTAAGAGCACGGTGACTACCCTATTGGGTGAGATGGCGCGCATGGCAGGTGTCAGGGTAGCGATTGGCGGCAACCTGGGAGAGCCGGCGCTTGCTCTTCTGGATGAAGCGGTGGAGTTGTATGTGCTTGAGCTGTCCAGCTTCCAGCTTGAGAGTACCTGGTCGCTGACACCGACGGCAGCTGTGGTATTGAATATCTCCCCTGACCATATGGATCGCTATAGGGATGTTGATGCCTATGCCAGTACCAAGGCAACGCTGTATGACGGAACTGAGGTAAAAGTCATCAATCGCGACGATCCCAGGGTTGCCGGGATGGCCAGTCAGCAGGCAACAACGGTTGGTTTTACCCTGAAGACACCCTCAGGGAGTGACTTCGGCCTCCATGAGCGTGATGGCGTCAGTTGGTTGAGTGAAGGTCATACTCCACTGATGCCGGTCAGTGAATTGCGCATACCCGGTCGCCACAATGTGGCAAATGCACTGGCTGCACTGGCGCTAGGCAGTGCTGTCGGACTACCGCAGAATGACATGCTGGCAGCGTTACGCAGTTATTCAGGCCTGCCCCACCGTACCCAATGGATCGCTGATAAGCGGGGCCTACGTTGGTACAACGACTCTAAAGGTACCAATGTGGGAGCGACCGTTGCGGCATTGGAAGGACTTCATCCTGAAAGCGGTGCCAGTCGTAGTATTTTGATTGCGGGAGGCGAGTGTAAGGATGCCGATTTTTCTGCCTTGGCTCCGGTTGTCGAAAGGACTGCGCGGGCGGTTATCCTGATCGGTCGGGACGCATCGCTTATAGAGTCAGCATTGATCGGACATTGTCCCTTGGTGCATGCGACTAGCCTCACCGAGGCGGTGCAGCAGGCAGTGGAGTTTGCCCAACCGGGAGATCGTGTCCTACTCTCGCCTGCCTGTGCCAGCTTCGATATGTTTAAAAATTTCGAGGCCCGGGGAGAGGCGTTTATTCAGGCGGTGGAGGCGCTCTCAGCGTGACCAGTGTAACCCATCCACAAGCGCTTGATGCGCGCGCCAGCAGACCCAACCAGCCGCGTGTCGACTGGTGGCTGCTGGGTGCTGCGGTACTCTTGCTCTGTTTTGGTTTGGTGATGGTCTCTTCGGCCTCAATGACGGTCGGGGATCGTTTGGCTGGTTCGCCTTTCTTTTACGTCTATCGCCATCTGTTTGCCATGTTGCTTGGGGTGGTTACCGGATTGCTGATGTTCCGCGTACCGATGGAACAGTGGCAGAAGGCGGGACCACTGCTGGTCTTCCTCGGTATGTTGTTGCTGTTGATATTGTTGGTGCCGGGCATAGGCAAGACAGTGAATGGGGCGACCCGTTGGATACCGCTGGGTGTCTTTAATTTGCAAAGCTCAGAGTTCATGAAACTCTTCATGGTGCTCTACATGGCCGGTTATCTGGTACGTCGCCAGGATGAAGTTGCACGCTCATTCTGGGGATTTGCAAAGCCGATGCTTTTACTGATTATCACCAGCTCCTTAATCCTGCTACAACCGGATTTCGGTACCACTGTGGTGTTGTTCGCCACTGCCATAGGGATGCTTTTTCTCGGTGGAGTTGTACTCTACCAATTCGCCACGCTAATTCTATTTGCGGGTGTTGCCGGATGGGCACTGATCTATTTCTCTCCCTATCGGTGGCAACGCATGACCACCTACCTGAATCCCTGGGATGATCCATTCAATACAGATTTTCAACTCTCCCAGGCACTGATTGCCTTTGGCCGTGGTGAGATTTCAGGGGTCGGTCTGGGGAACGGTATTCAGAAACAGTTTTATCTTCCGGAAGCACATACCGATTTCATCATGGCCGTGGTGGGGGAGGAGTTTGGTTTGATCGGTACCCTCGGGGTGATTCTGCTGTTTGTTTTCATCACCTGGCGGGCGTTTCAGATCGGTGTCAAGGCAGAAGCAGTCGGACAACGTTTCTCAACCTACACAGCATACGGCCTCGGTTTGTGGGTCGGGATGCAGGCATTTATCAATATTGGTGTGAATGTAGGCATGTTGCCTACCAAAGGCCTGACCCTACCGTTCATGAGTTACGGTGGCAACAGCATCATTGTTGCCTGCATGGTGATCGCACTTTTGCTGCGCATCGATGCCGAGTCTCGTCTGATGGTGACTAAGAGTGGCAAAGGGAGGCGATCATGGAGCCTCATGTGATGGTCATGGCCGGGGGTACCGGGGGGCATCTATTTCCTGCGCTGGCAGTGGCCGACTGGTTGAAACAACAGGGTTGTCGCATAACTTGGCTGGGAAGCCAGTCAGGCATGGAGACTCAACTGATTCCTGAACACGGTTATCCACTTGAAACACTCGAGGTCAAGGGGGTACGTGGTACAGGTATCAAACGCCGATTGGCCTCACCGTTCATCGTAACTAAGTCCCTATGGCAGGCGTATCGTGTACTTAACCGGATCCAGCCTAATCTTGTCCTTGGCATGGGTGGGTTCGTTACAGGTCCAGGTGGACTCGCGGCAAGATTGATGCGGATACCCCTGGTCATTCAGGAACAGAATGCCACGCCAGGACTGACCAACCGCATTCTGGCGCGATTTGCGAACAAAGTATTTGAAGCCTTTCCCGGAAGTTTTGGTGCTGAAGCCCAGGCGGAGACCATTGGTAATCCAGTGCGTCACAATATCATTGCCCTGCAAGAGCCTGAAAAGCGCTTCACCGGACGCCAGGGAGCCATAAAGCTGCTGGTTCTCGGGGGATCATTAGGGGCTCGAGCACTCAATCAAAGTGTCCCTGAGGCCTTGGCTTTAATGCCTGAAAATCGACGTCCTCTGGTACGTCATCAGTCCGGTGAGAAACTTATCGATGAAACTCTCGATATCTACCGGAAGCTGAATGTGAAGGCGGAGGTTAAGGCCTTCGAAAAAGAGATGGCAGAAGCCTACGCTTGGGCAGATCTTGTGATCTGTCGCGCCGGTGCTTTGACTGTTTCAGAGTTGGCAGCAGCTGGGCTAGGTGCGGTGCTGATCCCCTATTCCTACGCAGTAGATGATCACCAGACTCGAAACGCCGAATTCCTGGTGAATGCCAATGCCGCTCACCTTTTACCGCAACCAAGCCTGGATGGAAGGAATTTAGCCCAACTGCTGGGCAGTCTCTGTTCGGACAGAGAAACACTGTTGGCCATGGCGAAGGCTGCACGCAGTCTGGCGAGGCCGGATGCGGCCGCGCAGGTGGGACGTTACTGTCTGGAGATGATTAAGTCATGAGTGAGCAGCTGCGCCATCGATATGCCCCCAACAGCATGGGTCGCATGCGTCATATCCATTTCGTGGGTATTGGTGGAGCGGGCATGAGTGGCATCGCCGAGGTGATGATCAATCTCGGTTATCAAGTATCCGGTTCTGATCAACGAGAAAGCAACGTGACGTCGCGGCTCACCCGGTTGGGTGCTGAGGTCAAACTAGGACACAAGCAGGAGCACGTCAGCAATGCGGATGCTGTCGTAATCTCCAGTGCCGTGCAAGAGGACAACCCTGAGGTCGAAGCGGCTCGCGATGCACGCATACCTGTCGTACCCAGGGCCGAGATGCTGGCTGAGATCATGCGCTTTCACTTCGGTATCGCAGTGGCCGGTACCCACGGAAAGACCACTACCACCAGTCTGGTGACCAGTATTCTGGCAGAGGCCGGCCTCGATCCAACATTCGTCATCGGTGGCAGACTCAATAGCGCTGGAGCCAATGCCCGTTTGGGTGAAGGTGAATACCTGGTAGCCGAAGCGGATGAGAGCGATGCCTCCTTCCTCTATCTGCAACCGATGCTGGCGGTGGTGACAAACATCGATGCAGATCATATGGCTACCTATGGTGGTGACTTTAACCGCCTGCGCAATACCTTTCTGGAGTTTCTCCATCATCTGCCTTTCTATGGCAGGGCAGTGATGTGTGTTGATGATGATGAGGTGCGTAATCTGTTGCCGGAGATTACCAGGCCGATGACCACTTATGGATTTAGTGATGACGCCGATGTACGGGCGGTAGGGGTGACCAGTGATGGTTTGAAGACCCATTTTATGCTGCATGCGGAAGATCTTGAGGTACCTGTCCAGATCACGCTTAACCTGCCAGGACGACACAATGTTTTGAATGCCCTGGCAGCTATCTGTGTGGCAATGGAGCTGAATATAGAGAGTGATAGCATCCAGAATGCATTGCAAAATTTCGCCGGAATAGGACGACGTTTTCAGACCAAGGGCGACTGTCAGATGGGTGATAGACAGGTTATGTTGGTTGATGACTATGCCCACCACCCGCGGGAGATTGCTGCCACCCTGGCTGCTGTGCGTGACGGTTGGCCGGAGAGACGATTGTTATTGGCCTTTCAGCCACATCGCTATTCCCGTACCCAAGAGCAGTTTGAAGACTTCGTCCAGGTGCTGTCGAAGGCTGATTTGTTGGTGTTGAGTGAGGTCTATGCCGCTGGAGAAGAGCCGATCCAGGGTGCAACAGGACGTGACCTGAGTCGTGCGATTCGCATCCGTGGTCAGGTTGACCCTGTGTTTATTGAACCGCTAGAAGAGTTACCGGATCTGTTGCAGGGTTTGATCAAGGATGGGGATATTGTTTTGACCCTGGGGGCTGGCAGTATCGGTGCCATCGCGGCAGAACTGCCACATCGACTTTGTAAGGAGGTGGAGTGATGGCGCAGACCCTTGACATGAAACGACTGCATCAAGGCTGTGGTGAATCCCTACAGTCTAATCTGCCGGGAATACCCCTTTTGAAGCAGCCCTTGTCACCTGGTTACTCGGGTGAATCTGCACAAGTGGTGGGTAAGGTCCGGTCTATGGAGAACCATCAACGGGATGAGAGTCGTTCTAAATGATGCCAGCACTGAATCAACAAATCCTGCGTGGTGAAATACGTCTCGATGAGCCGCTCTCCCGCCATACCAGCTGGCGAGTCGGCGGACCAGCAAGATGCTTCTATCGTCCGGCTGATCGGGAGGACCTGGTGTTGTTCCTACGCCAATTGGATGGTGATGAGCCACTGCACTGGCTTGGATTGGGCAGCAATCTGCTGGTCAGGGATGGCGGCATCAGCGGCACAGTGATCGCAACGAAAGGGACCCTAGCTGGCTGTGAGTGGCGTAGTGATAAAGCTCTCTATGTCGAGGCAGGTGTTTCATGTGCAAAGGTTGCACGAGTGGCAGCCAGAGCGGGTCTTTGTGGGGTTGAATTTCTTGCCGGGATACCCGGAACCTTGGGTGGCGCTCTTGCAATGAATGCGGGTGCTTTCGGTGGTGAGACTTGGGAAAGGGTGAGATGGGTTGAGACAGTGGATCGTTATGGTGAGGTACGTCAACGAGCGCCCAAAGATTTCGCTATCGGTTACCGCCATGTCACCGGACCGGTCGGTGAGTGGTTCCTATCGGCCGAGTTGGCTTTGGAAGTGGGTGATACCGCTGCAGCACAACAACAGATAAAGCAATTGCTGGAACGGCGTGCAGCGACTCAACCGACCAGCCAACCCAGTTGCGGATCGGTTTTTCGCAATCCCCCCGGCGATTATGCTGCACGACTGATAGAGGCTGCAGGCCTGAAAGGTAAACAGATTGGTGGCACTCAAGTATCACAGAAACATGCAAATTTTATTATCAATACAGGGGCTGCTACAGCAGATGACATCGAACGATTGATAAGTGTAGTGCAACAGGAAGTTGAAAAGCAGAGTGGTGTTGTGCTGGTAACCGAAGTGCATCGTATCGGAGAGCCTAGTTGAGCGAGATCGCATCAATAAAGGATTTCGGCAGAGTGGCCGTGCTGATGGGCGGTCATTCCGTAGAGCGTGAGATTTCACTGAACAGTGGTGGCGCTGTGCTCGCTGCCCTTCAGGCTAAAGGTATAGATGCTGTTGGTGTGGATGTTGGGGACGATGTGCTGGAGCAGTTGATTGATGGCAGCTACGACCGCGCTTTCATTATGTTGCATGGTCGCGGCGGCGAAGATGGCGTGATGCAGGGCGCACTGGAACGGATCGGTCTGCCCTATACGGGGAGTGGTGTGCTTGGGTCTGCACTGGCTATGGATAAATTCCGTACCAAGGCCGTATGGCAAGGACTCGGACTGCCCACCCCGGAAGCGATCGCGATCAACAATGTAGAGGATTTAGAAAATGCGGCTGCCCTCGGTTTCCCTCTGATCATTAAGCCGGGTTGTGAGGGGTCGAGTATCGGCATGAACAAGGTCGAGAATCAGGATCAGTTGCGACAGGCTTGGGAAGAGGCCAAACAGTACGACCCTCTGGTATTGGCAGAACGTTGGATTGTAGGCGATGAATACACAACAACTATCCTACAAGGCGAGACACTGCCGATGATCAGGTTAGAGACGCCGCATCTCTTCTATGACTACCAGGCTAAGTATTCAGCTGATACGACCCGTTATCACTGCCCCTGTGGTTTGGAGAGAGAACAGGAGACAACACTGCAGGCACTCTGCCAGCAGGCCTTTGATGTTGTTGGAGCCAGTGGCTGGGGTAGGGTCGACCTGATGCTCGATAAGCATAGTCAACCTTGGCTTATTGAAGTGAATACAGTACCAGGCATGACCGACCACAGTCTGGTCCCGATGTCTGCCCGGGCGGCAGGTATCGATTTTGAGGCGTTAGTCGTACGTATCCTGGCAACCAGTATACAGCGGGGGAGAGGATGAAGCGCCCTGCCAATAAATCTCAACAGCAGTCTGATCGTCGATCACTACTTGATAGGGCTTGGATTGTACCCCTGTTGATTATCACAATCACAACCGGCCTTATCGGGTGGGGCATCTTTAAGATACAGGACCCAAGTGTCATGCCGGTGCGGGTGGTCGGTGTTGATGGTGAAATTCAATATATGAAGAAAGAGGGATTGGAACGTGTGGTGGCACAGGCGGTAAATGGGAGTTTCTTTAGCATAGATCTGATGAAGATGCGCAACAAAGTAGAACAATTGCCCTGGGTTGAGAGTGCCAGTATACGCAGGGTCTGGCCCGATACGTTACGGGTCAAAGTGGTCGAGCAGGTACCACTCGCCTATTGGGGCGAAGATGCCATGGTGAATCGACAGGGCGTGGTATTCAAACCAGAGGTGTTACCTCAACTACCGGGCCTGGTAACCCTGGTTGGCGAAGAGTCAAGTGCCAGTAACATCACACGGGATTATCTACGCATGCGTACCTTGCTGGGGACTGCAGGGCTCGAATTGAAACATGTCTGGGTCGATGCTCGACAGGCGTGGCGCATAAAGACAGGCGATGGTCTGTTGCTACAGTTGGGGCGCCGAGATGTGATGCCGAGGCTGAGCCGCTTCGTGCAACTCTATCCTTTCCTGGTGAATCAGGCAGAAAAGGAGCTGGAGATCGTGGATCTGCGTTACACCAATGGTTTTTCGGTGCATTGGCAATTGCCTACCGAACAACAAGCACAAATGGAAAGCCCATCTTATGTGGCTAGGATTGCGGGTAAGTGAATGACTAAACGAAGTGAGAAAAACCTCATCATCGGTCTCGATATCGGTACCTCGAAGGTGGTGGCGATTGTTGGTGAGATCAAAGCAGATAGTGGGATCGAGATCATTGGTATCGGTTCCCACCCATCCCGTGGCCTGAAAAAAGGCGTAGTGGTGAATATCGAGTCCACTGTGCAATCGATACAGCGGGCGGTGGAGGAAGCCGAGTTGATGGCGGGCTGCGAGATCCATTCAGTCTACGCAGGCATTGCCGGCAGTCATATTCGTAGCCTCAACTCCCATGGCATCGTTGCCATAAAGGATAAAGAGGTTACACAGGGTGATGTGGAACGGGTGATTGATGCTGCCCGTGCAGTGGCGATACCAGCAGATCAGAAGATCCTGCACATCCTGCCACAGGAGTTCATCATCGATGAGCAAGAAGGCATTCGTGACCCGATTGGTATGTCGGGTGTTCGGTTGGAAGCCAGAGTCCATATGGTTACCGGTGCTGTCAGTGCTGCACAGAATATCGTCAAGTGTATCCGTCGTTGTGGACTGGACGCCGATGACCTAATTCTTGAACAGCTCGCTTCCAGCCATTCTGTACTGAGCGATGATGAAAAGGAACTGGGTGTCTGTCTGGTGGATATCGGTGGTGGCACCACCGATATCGCTGTCTTTACCGGTGGCGCAATCCGCCATACAGCAGTGATACCAATAGCAGGCGATCAGGTAACCAATGATATCGCAGTGGCCATGCGTACTCCGACTCAGCATGCCGAAGAGATCAAGATGAAGTACGCCTGCGCCCTGACTCAGTTGGCTACCAGCGATGAAACGATTGAGGTGCCCAGCATAGGTGAACGCCCACCACGGAGACTGTCACGCCAGACTCTGGCTGAGGTGGTTGAGCCCAGATATGAAGAGTTGATGACCCTGATTCAGGCAGAGCTCCGTCGTAGCGGCTTCGAGGATGTCATTGCGGGTGGTGTGGTCCTGACCGGTGGCAGTTCGAAGATGGAAGGTGTTATCGATTTGGCGGAAGAGGTTTTTCACATGCCGGTACGGCTGGGGGTACCGCACTATGTCAGCGGACTCTCTGATGTAGTGCGTAATCCTATCTACTCCACCGGTGTGGGGTTGTTGTTGTTTGGTCAACGGAATCGTTCCCAGGGTGGGCACGAGTTGGCGAATGAAGGTGGATTGAAAGCAATTTGGGATCGTATGAAACATTGGTTTCAAGGAAATTTTTAGATTATTTCGTCTCAGTACCCGAAAACGAGGTTTCCGGGTACTGACCAAAGTTGAGAGTAGGTGTTCTCCCCTTTGGAAACCCCAAAAGTTGGGGAGGAAACCATCCAACAACCCCAAACATAGGGGTTGCTGAATGGTTACATATCATTTTTAACCTGTTAGGCGCGACAGATTGAGGAGGTAGTCAATGTTCGAATTAATGGATACGCACAGTCAAAATGCTGTGATTAAGGTGATCGGTGTCGGTGGTGGGGGTGGTAATGCCATCAACCATATGCTGACCGGAGAGATTGAGGGTGTGGATTTTATCTGTGCCAATACCGATGCGCAGGCCTTGCGTAATAGTGAAGTACGAACCCTGTTACAACTAGGTTCCGATATCACCAAAGGCTTGGGAGCTGGTGCTAACCCGGAGATTGGCAGACAGGCTGCGATGGATGACCGGGATCGTATCGAGGAGGTATTGACCGGTGCGGATATGGTTTTCATTACCGCAGGAATGGGTGGAGGAACGGGTACCGGTGCTGCACCTGTGGTCGCACAAGTGGCCAAAGACCTGGGAATCTTAACCGTTGCAGTAGTCACCAAGCCGTTTGGCTTCGAAGGTGGCAAACGCATGAAGATTGCAGAAAAGGGAATGGAGGAGCTTGGTAGTCAGGTGGATTCGCTGATTACCATTCCCAATGAGAAGTTGCTGGAAGTGCTTGGTAAGGAGATGAGTCTGCTGAACGCTTTCAAGGCCGCCAATGATGTGTTGCTGCATGCTGTTCAGGGCATTGCCGAACTGATCACTCTCCCTGGTCTGATCAATGTGGATTTCGCCGATGTGAAGACAGTGATGTCCGAGATGGGTGCTGCCATGATGGGTTCAGGTGAAGCATCTGGTGACAACCGGGCACGTGAAGCTGCAGAGCGGGCAATTCGCAGTCCCCTGTTGGAGGATGTCAATCTGGCTGGTGCCAAGGGAATTCTGGTTAACATCACAGCTGGGCTGAATCTGGCAATTGGTGAATTCGACGAGGTGGGTAATACCGTTCGTGAGTTTGCCGATGATGATGCCACTGTTGTGGTGGGTACAGTCATCGATCCGGATATGCAGAACGATATGCGGGTGACGGTGGTTGCAACCGGTCTGGGTGAGCGAGTCAAGGCGGAATTACCACGGCCTACCAAGGTGGAGGAACTCTCTCCGGTAAAACTGGTAGATTCCGAAGATCCTATGGCCACACCGGACGACTATCGGGAATTGGAGAGACCGACCGTGTTGCGTAACGGGCAGGCCAATCGCTCGACGACCGCTGCAACGGCAGACGGTAATCTCGACTATCTGGACATCCCGGCATTCCTCCGTCGTCAGGCCGACTGAGGCAGGCGATAGGGTTAGTACCGAGTGGGGCGGATGATGAAATCGTTGTAAAATAGCAACATGTTGCATTTTGTGTTTCCGGACAGCCCTCAGTTGGTGTAGAATCGGGCACGTAATCAGCTGATGGCTGATCTTGGGCAGCGCATGCAGGCTGAAGGTGTTTGGGAGGTTCTCCGACCTTTCGCTTGTGTTAGCATGCGCGACTTTTGCGT
>JAHXHU010000117.1 GCA_025656375.1 Candidatus Thiodiazotropha sp. (ex Ustalcina ferruginea)
TTCACCATTCCAAGTGAAACGCCCTGTGCGGAGCCGCATGCAGGGTGTTGTGGGGGCTGGGGGTTAGAGACCCCCGGCTACCCGATTGGGTTCTCAGGGTTATCAACCCTTGTGTAAGGGTATGGTAACGGCTTTACTTTATTTGGATTTTTTTCTTCCGGCACATAGTCTTGGGAGTCTTTCGCAACTGGCTAAGACAATACAGAAGATAAACTGATTAGTAATAGGCCAATGACAGCCTATACTTACCCGTAAGTAAAGTAGGGCGATTCTGGCTAATATACTTTGGCCAATGTGACAAACCCTATTTGAAATACTTGACTCCGACCAATCGGGGCAAATTAAAAATTATAAGATAATTAATTTCTGATACTGAAAGTCCTAGGGAAGGGCTGCATTGGAGGAGAACAGGGAGTTCGTCCATTAGTATTTTAACATCAACCGGGGTGCGGTTCCGTCTATTTGAGTAGCCTAGGCGGCTAAGCGGATCGCTTACCCACATGAAGAGATGGAGAGCTGCCATGAGAAATGAGTTAACTACTGGTCGGTCTCGTCGCCGGCTTGAAAAATATACACTGCATGCGACCCGAGATATCGATCAAGCGCGTGAGATGACCAGTCGTGTCTATTGTCCCCATCGACTGGATGTTTTGAATCACAAACAGTTTGATGCCTGTCATAATCATGCTTCTATCGGGAACTGCTCTCTCAACTATCTGGATTTTCGCGCAGATGTAAAAATTGAACCGGGATATATCCCAGGCTTTTATCTTTTTGAGATCCCGATGAACGGAAATGCCAAGGTAGTGACCGGCAAACAAGAGGTATTGATTGGACCGGGAACCGGGGCAGTCATAAATCCTGAGCACTATACGGTTATGCATTGGGATACAGATTGTCAGATGTTGATGTTGAAAGTGGATGAGCATGCCCTGATTCAACAGCTTGCCCGTCTGTTGCGCCGACCCATTAATGGATCCCTCTCCTTTGACCCTGCATTGGATGCAAAGCAAGGTGCACAGGGGAGCTGGTTTCGTTACCTTGATTATTGTTTGGATGAAATTGAACGTACACCGCCACAACAACTGAATAGCCCCTTATTTGCTGAGTTTCGCAGTACTTTATTGACAAGCCTGCTTTTGACCTTACCAAACAATTTTTCCGATGCTTTGCAGGCAAGTGATAAAAGAGTTGCACCCTGCAATGTACGTAGGGCCATGGATTATATCCATGGTAATTTCCGTGACACTGTCACCATCGAACAGCTTGTTGAAGTGAGTAATGTCAGTGCCCGCAGTCTGTTTGATTGCTTTCGTAAGTTTGTTGGATCGACACCGATGCAGTATCTGCGCAAGATCCGTCTGGAAAAGGCCAGAGAGCGGTTGCAGGCGGGAGACCCGGATGACAATGTGACCCAGGTTGCAATGGCCTGTGGATTCACCCAACTGGGACGATTCTCCGCCTGGTACAAACAGGTTTATGGAGAAACACCCTGTCAGACCTTTCGTTCAGCACGATCATCAGGTTTAATGTCTCAGTGATTTAATCCAACAGTGGTGGTAAACAAAGGGCTAAATGATATAAAAACAGGCCCTAAGATGTTGCATCTTTCGTCCTAGGTGTCGCGGTTATTGCATAGCAGGATTTACTGTGACAACGAAAAATGCAGTTAAATGATCAAGTATTATTCCTACACGAATATGAAGAGACGCTGGATATCAGGGGTTAGCGGCTGGCTTTGCCATCTACATGGGATGAGTCGTCGTTGGCTTTGGCTGATGGTCTTCGTACCGCTGCTGGGTTGTGAGGCACCCCTGTTTCTCGAGAGTGTTGCGGCGCAACAAAAGCATGCAACCCATCGTTCAGATATGTTTCAGGCAGCGGTGGCTAATAACGATGCTATCGTCGTTGTCGGGTCGATGGGTGTTGTTCTGGTCTCCCGGGATGGGGGTGAAACCTGGCAACGCGAGATCCTGGCTGGTAAACCTTTCCTGATCGATGCAACAGTATGTCCGGACGGGACATTCGCCCTCCTCGATGTGTCACGAAAACTTTGGCTGGGGGATGCCCAAATTGGACAATGGCAGGCCCAGTCCATCGATACGGAAGAAGCACTCCATGCGATGACCTGCGATGACAGGGGATACTTTTGGATAGTAGGCGGATTCAGCACCATTCTGAACAGTAAGGATCGTGGTGTCTCATGGACGGCTACATCGCTTGGTGAGGACCTCCATTTTACCGGCATCCAGGTGTTGGATGAGATGCATGCAATGACTGCTGGTGAATTTGGTGCCCTGGCCCGCAGCCTGGATGGGGGGGAGACCTGGGAATCACTACCCCCTCTGGAAGATGATTTCTATCCCCAGGATGTTTTATTTGTGTCGCCTCAGGAGGGATGGGTGGTCGGCCTGACCGGTACTATTCTGCATACGCGGGATGGTGGTCAGAGTTGGCAGAGAGAGGAGACCGGTACCGAAGTCCCACTGTACGGTATCGCCATGAGCGATGGGTTATTACATGTGGTGGGTGGCAATGGCACCCTGTTAAGAAAACAGCTTGCACCTGAAGGGAGTTGGCAACCGGTAGACCATGGCAAGTCGATTCGGTTTTATCTTCGCGCTGTGACACCTGTGGATGGAGGTAAAGTACTTATAGGGGGAGGCTATGGTGCCTTGCATATTACCTCAACATAGTCGGATTCAAGTGGGCCGTGGAGATTTAGTAGAGTGAACAGGTTCACTGCAAAGCTGCATAAAATAGACGGTATTATTTTTTCGTCACCGAAAGTGACTCTGGCATTGATAGTGGCCGTTACACTATTTTTCGCCTATCAGATCCCTGGCGTACGAATGGCCTCGGATTTTGCCGATCTGCTTCCCCAGCAGCATCCCTATATCCAACTTCACAATGAGATCCGTGATACCTTTGGTGGTGCCAATAATGTCATCGTTGCTGTTGAGGTCACCGAAGGAACCATCTTCACCAATGAGACGCTGCAACGCATTCACCGTATAACCCAAGCGGTCGATTCACTTTACGGCATCAATCATAATCTGGTTACCAGTCTTACCCATCGTAATACCCGAAAGGTCTGGTTGAATGAGGAGGGCACGGTCAAGTCAGCCCCCCACTTCGATCCATCCATAGCAAAGTACACTGAAGATGATCTGCAAAAAATGCAGACCGATGTCATCGCCAATCGGCGTGTTTT
Organism: Candidatus Thiodiazotropha sp. (ex Ustalcina ferruginea); assembly: GCA_025656375.1. Classification (GTDB taxonomy): domain Bacteria; phylum Pseudomonadota; class Gammaproteobacteria; order Chromatiales; family Chromatiaceae; genus Thiodiazotropha. Next base: position 3,215 of record JAHXHU010000117.1, read on the forward strand.
CGGTTTGCTGGTTTCTCCCGATCTGAAGTCTGCGCTGATCAGGGGTACGCTTAATGAGGGGGAACTCGACTACGAAAAGGTCTTCAATCAACTCCAGGAGATACGCGAAAAAGAGTCAGCTTCCGGCATAAAAATACATGCTACCGGCAATCCGGTCCTGGTTGGATGGGTTTCAAGCTATGCAGACCAGGTGGTACAGATTTTTCTCTATACCATTCTGATCATGTTGCTGTTGTTGATCCTCTATTTTCGCAAAGTCTACGGCATCCTTTTGCCTACTTTGGGAATAGTGCTGACCAGTATCTGGGGACTGGGTATTCTCTCCTTGCTGGGTCATAATCTGGATCCCCTGATGTTGGTGGTGCCGTTTTTGATCTCTGCGCGGGCGATGTCTCACGGTATTCAATTGGTGGAGCGCTACTATCACGATCTCCAGGAGATGCGAGACAGCAAAGCCGCTGCCCGCAGTGCCTTCGAAAATCTGTTTCGCCCAGGCTCCCTGGGGGTGATCTCTGATGCCATCGGATTACTGCTGATCTCCTTGGGATCGGTGCCGATTAACGATAAGCTGGCTGTCTACGCTTCGCTTTGGGCGCTGTCGGTGGTGGTGACGGTACTGATTATGGTTCCGGTTCTTTTGGAGTTGTTGCCTGCGCCGCGCAAAACGGAGATTTCACACAATCTCATGCGGCGTATTTTACCCAAGGCCGCCGGCACGGTGACCAGTCCCAGAGGCGTCACGACCATATTGATCGGTGCGTTGATTCTGTATGGTGTTGGTGGTTATTTCGCCTCATGGGTTCAGATCGGTGAGGCTGAACCTGGTTCGCCGTTGCTCTATCTCGATCACGACTACAATCTTTCATCCAAGGCCGTCAACGAAGCCTTTCCCTGCTCGGAAGAGCTCTATATCATCGCTCACACCGAAGACAAAGGGGGCATCAAACGTCCGGAAGTGGTCAAGGCGCTGGCTGACTTCGAGGCCCATATGTTGACAGATCCCGATCTGGGTGCCGCCAAGGGTTTGCCCGACCTGGTCATGGCGGTCAACCGTATTACCCACTATGACGATCCTCGTTGGCTGGTGGTCCCGGAAGACTCCCTGGTGACGGGAGGATTGATGTTCATGTATATGATGTCCAGCCCCATTCCCGGTGCCTTGCTGGAGTTCGCCGATACCGATGAGCAAAGTGCCAACCTGGTTTTCTATTACAAGGACCACCAGGGGACGACCATCCGGCGGGCCATACATATGGCCAAACAGTGGGTGAACTCCCCTGCCGCTCAGGTAGAGGGGTTGACCATCAAACTGGCGGGTGGGTTGATCGGTGTGACGGCTGCAATTAACGAAGCGGCTTACGAAACCAACCTGATGGTAATACCGCTGGTATTGGCCTTGATCTTCGCTTCAGTGACGTTCTTCTATTGGTCACTCCATGCGGGTTGGTTGATGATGCTGGCGATGTCTTTTGCCACCACGCTGACCTATGCCTACATGGGGCTGACCGGCATAGGAATCAATGTCAATACTGTGCCGATCATTGCCGTGGGTATTGGTGTGGGGATCGATTATTCCATCTACATCATGGACCGAATCCGTACAGAGTATGAGCGGCTTGGCGATCTCAGAGCGGCAGTCAAGCATGCTATCAGCACGACTGGCGTGGCAATCGGTTTCACCGCAATGACTTTGATAGGGGGCGTGGTGATGTGGGTGTTTATCTCCGATTTGCGTTTTCAGGCGGATGCAGCCCTATTGTTGATTGTGATGTTGATCCTGAATGCAGTAGCCGCCATGAATCTGGTACCGGCGTGGATTCTGAAATTCAAGCCAACGTTCATCATACAAGCCGCTGATGAAGTGAGCGGTAGCAGCGAAAGTAAGCGGACAGTCGAAAGTCCGGGTGAGATTGGGGCCTCCCAACTCGATAATCCAAGAAAGATCGCGGGGGAGAGAAGATGAATAAGCAAAAAATCCGAGGCAGCATTCATGCTGTCACACCATGGGTCGCTTTTTGCCTGGTGGCTACTTTGCCTCAGCAGGGATTGGCCTGGCAATCCAAGGATGGTTCACTGGAGGTCCGTGGCTTTGTTGAAAATGCTACCTATGTCCGGGATGAGGTCGGTCTGACCAAGCAGCGATTGACCGGACAGGTTGAATTCGGTAAGGATCTGGGGCAGGGGGGTATATTCTCAGAGTTTTCCGTGAACGGAACCTTTCGCGGCAGTTACGATGGTGTCTACGATCTGAAAGATAAGGATTTCGGTGATAAGGCAGGGGGAGCTGTCTCATTTCCCGCACCTGGCAACACCCCGTTCTTTGCCTCCCTTCCCGGTTCACCGGGATTTCCGGTAACCGCATCGCCTGTTTATGGGGGCACCTTTGGCCCATTGGGACTGGGAGATGGAGCCATTCCATTGCCCGGTGCGAATCCAATGGCCGGTGGGACCGCAATCGCCGGGCCGGACAATCCAAACGAAGGGCTGGTGCTGGCTGCCGAGGATGTCTATGACTACGATGATGGCGGCGTCATGCTGGCAACGCCGGTACGGCCCTGCGATAAGGATGATCGGGGCTGTGAAGAGGGGATAGGCGACAAAGATCTGGATGAGTTGAGATTTGCCGAATTCAACGACCGTGCGGATTTCCTGCGTGAGCTCTATGTGGCAGGGACTGTTCCCATGGAGAACAATGAGGAACTGACCTTTACTTTCGGTCGTCAGCAAGTCGTCTGGGGACGGACTGATCTGTTTCGGGTGTTGGATGTCATCAACCCAGTCGATTTTTCGCGCAACAATATTTATGACGAATTGGAAGACAGCCGGATTCCGATGGGTATATTGACCATGGAACATCGCAAAGGCGCGACGGACTTCTTTGAAGACCTCAATTTTCAGGTGGTCTGGAAATGGGAAAAGTTTCGTCCGCATAATCTTGGGCAAGGCGCCCAGCCTTATCGAATCCTCGGCATAGGCAATGCACTGCGCGCCCTGAAAAATTGTTGGGATAATGGATGTACGGTGGGTAATTTTCCTGCACCTGGAGTAACGGTGGATTTTCCCACCCATACCATCGGTATACGTGATGTTAATCTACCGGACTGGGATGCAGGGGAGATCGGTCTGCGTATGGAAGGTGTTTTAAAAGGTGTTGGTTTTTCACTTAACGCCCTACGTTATCGCTCTCAACTGCCTTCACTGCGTGGCGGTGTTACGTCTGACAATCCGTTTACACCACCTGTTGAAAACCAGGTGTGGCCTTATAGCCTGGCATTTGACGTAGAATATCCCTGGATCACCTTGCTGGGCGGTTCCCTGGATATCTATTCCGAACCGATGAAGTCAGCGATTCGGATTGAGGCAGCCTATACCCAGGGCGAAGAGTTTCCGGATACATTGAGTTCGCGACTGTTTTCTGAATCGGACGTTTTACGCTGGGTGGTCGGTATCGACAGGCCTACCTTTATTCCATTCTTGAACGACCGACGCGCGTTTCTGATCTCAGCACAGCTGTTTGGACAACACCTGCTCGATCACCGTACCGCCAGGACCAACAATCTTGGCATTCCGACGACCGAGGAAGTCGGATTCGTGGACTGGGAAAACAACTATATAGCCACACTGCTGATTCAAGGCAACTACATGAATGATCGCTTGACTCCGCAGATTCTGACGGCTTGGGATTTCGAGGCGAAAAGTGGTGTGGTCGGTCCATCTCTCACTTATAAACCGAGCAATAATTGGGTGATCACCGCCGGCTTCAACATCAAATTTGGTGATGGCGCCATCGCAGCAGATGACAACCGGTCGGCAGTGCCTTATTCACCGTTCCCATTCCCTGCGCCTCAGATGAGTAGCACCGGCCTTAGCGGTTTCGAGCCACTGGGTCGTTTTCGCTCCGGTCCGATAGGCAGTGCGATAAACGAGGATGAGTTCCAATTAACCGTCCGGTATCAGTTCTAATTTTATGTCCGAAGAAGGAGTGTGCAGATGAAAACCCTTTTTCCCGCCCTCATGGTTTCATCGGTGCTGATGAGTAGCACCGTATTTGGAGCCATGGACGATGCTGTAATTGAACAATCCTTTTACCCCTATAAAAACGGTCTGCCGACAGCCGACGGTTATGACCCGGGTGTTGAGATAACCCAGCAGAATGTCGATAGCTATAAGGCCATTCTCGATGATTTCATGTACCGCTATATCAAACAGGGCTGGTATACGATAAAAACCTCGCCCATCACATCCTTCGACTTATATCCGGGTTATGTGGATGCAACCCGCTCTCATGCAGAAAGTGTCAAGCTAACCCCCGATGGATTGCTGGACGGGTTTGTGGCTGGACGGCCTTTTCCGCAGGAGCCGGATGCCAGTGATCCTGAAGCGGGTCTCAAACTGGTGTGGAATTTTCAACGGGGTTTCAATGCCGGAGACAGTGAAACCATCAAGCCGTTTTGGTGGACCTTCCGTAACATGAATAATGACAAAGTCGAACGTGTAATCAAGTTTGACTGGCATTTTCTCAACTGGAAGCACCGCTCTCAGTTCGATCCTAAACCCGATATTCTGCCAAATCCAGGTCAAATATTCCGATCGATTTACGGTAAGGTGCTTGAGCCCTTCGATCTCGCCAACACTCAGTTGCTTATCCATCGCTACGAGAACGATTTGAAACGTGACGACGCCTGGCTCTATCTGGGCTTTCAACGTCGGGTCCGTCGTCTGGCCACCGGGCAGATCACCGATGCCTTCCTGGGTACCGATGCCATGATCGAGGACTTCGAAGGGTACAACGGACGGGTGTCAGACTATCAGTGGAAGTACATTGAGACCAAGAATGTTCTGTTACCTTTTTACAATCACAATGAAATGGATCTGTCGAGTGAACCCGCGAATGACCCGGATGGTTTTCAATTTGTAAAAGTTACCGGTAAAGGTGGCTGTTTCCCGGATGTCACCTGGCAACTTCGCAAGGCCTATGTGGTGGAGGGGCGTCCCAAGGATTCAAATCATCCCCTCAGCAAACGGACGATATACCTCGATGTGCAGACAGGCATCATGTCGGTACTGCAGTCCTATGACAAGAAGGGTGATCCCTGGAAGTACTTTCCAATTGGAAAAACCCACTCCGACAATCATATTGACCGCAACAAAGGGACCGGTGTGGCCATCGATGACTTTGCCGTGTTTCTCGATGAACAAGCGATGCACTGCACCACACTGCAATTCAAGAGTGTGATCAATCCGGAAGAAAATTCGGCTAAAATTTTCAGTGTGCAAAATTTGCGCAAACAGGGTCGCTAAAGACTCAGCTATTCACCCCGCCTGGCTGACAAGTACAGCCTGGCGGTGTGGATTTTATAGGCCGAAAAGAGCATGTGTTTTCATAAACCTGAGAGTAGTAAGGTCATCTTCAGTCGATCCTTGTGATATGAGTCAAGATTTCGACAAGTCAATGGTGGAGCTATGAGTAAAGAGAGTAGCGCTATTGCAGTTTGGAGAAGGCCGGCCTTCTGGATGGCCATGTTCCTGGCCCAGGCAGGTGCGTTTATCCTGTTCAAGGATCTGGCCGATATCAGCCAGTGGCTGATTCAGTCTTCCCGTGAATTCACCATGAGTGTTTGGTATAACCGCCATGTTTTGGCGGCAGTGTCAGTCGGTTTGTTAGTGGCTGCGCTGATCATCAGGGGTAGGCGTCGGGCAGTTTGCTCCGTTACTCTGTTGACACTGATGGTGTTTCTGTTTGCCTTCAATTTTTACTCCGGAATGATTAATCCAAAGTTGATGTTTCGTGCCCAGCAATTCGAGGCGAAATTCGTACCTGTCAACGAAGCATCTGACTATCTGATGCAAAGCCTGGACAAGGCGCGATTCAGCGAGAATAGGTATGCGGCGGTGGACGATATCGAAGTGCTTGTATTGGAAACCGACAAGGGTGCCTACGCCTATACGGACTACTATTTACTCCAGCCTCATGTTGTTAAAGGCGGCAAGGTTGATGGCGAAGAGGTCATCATGACCTATTGCGGTTTGACCAATCTCGGTATTGCATACAGTCCTGTCATCGGCGATCAAAAACTCGATCTTACGGTGATGACTCAGTTAAAGAATAATCTGGTTTTGTTTGATAAAAACAGTGGGGAAGCGTATGGGGTTCAATGGAGCGAAATCCTGACAAAGGGCGCATGAAAGAGTGGCCGACAATCCGTATGCCCTTTGCTTCCTACCGCACACTTTATCCGCAGGGGAAGGTTTTCGTGAATGAAATACCGGCAATCCGCGAACATCCATTGCTGGCCCTGTGGGACAGGATGGTTAGACATGGCATGATGCACCCCGCAGTGAGTTGGCAGCATGACAGTCCAGATACACCCACATTTCCCACTATCCAATACAAAGATCAAAGGCTGCCAATGAAGCAGATGATCTATGCGCTGAATGTCGGGGATGACTATGTGGTCTACACGAAGGCGTTTCTCAGCCAGTTTGAAGGTCCGCTGAATGTGGAGATTGGCAACAGGATGGTTGAGATCGATTACAACACTGAGTTCGATGCGGTCACTGCCTTTTTCAACGATACCCGAAATCCGGTGCGCCAGGTGGATGTCTTCGGCAGAACGGCATCCGGTTTGAATTTGGAACGGGTCAATACTTTAAAAAGCAATCTTTTCTGGTTTATCTTCGCGGAATTTTATCCGCATACGGATGTCAATCGGGTCTAAAGGAGGCAGTTCATATGCAATGCCAATGCAAAGCCCCGGAAAGTCATCCGCTCAGGGGTCGTTTCAACGCCTGGCTGTTGGGAAAATTTGAAGATGCTTTTCATGAAGAAGTTGGTGAGCGCAAGGCGCAGCTGTTTGCCAATCTGAAAGGATCGGTTGTCGAAGTGGGCCCGGGCAATGGTGTGAATTTCCGCTATTACCCGAGGGATCTTTCAGTTATAGCCATCGAACCCAATCCGTATATGCATGAGCGCCTGAAAGAGTCTGCGCAAACGCATAGCGTGGATATGGAACTGATTTCAACCAGCGCCGAGGTATTGGAGCTTGATGATGCCAGTATCGATGCTGTGATTTGTACATTGGTTATGTGCACGATTCCAAACCCCGAGGTGGCCTTGGCCGAAGTGCATCGTGTACTTAAACCGGGAGGCCATTTTATTTTTATTGAACATGTCGCGGCACCAAAAGGATCAGGCCTGCGGGTTGCTCAGGATCTATTGCAAAGACCCTGGCGGTGGCTTTTCGAGGGCTGTCATACAAATCGGGAAACTGCTTGTTTGATTGAGGCTGCAGGATTCGACAAAGTTGAATATGAAAGTTTTAAGTCAAAGATTATGCCACCCCCGATTCTACCGCAGATTGTTGGTGTGGCGATTAAATAATTAAGCTGTTTTTTTACCTGTTCAGCGTGTGTTTGGTTATCAAACATAGTTGCAGTTCTGGCAGGGTTGATGCGTAAATTGCATAGTGTCATTTTATGTAGATCCCATAATTTGAATAACGCTCTTCTTGGCATGGAATCGATAACAGCAACAGTTGGACAATGCTTGCCTGATTCAGGTGGCTTGGTTTGCAGGGCTACTATGTTTTTTAACTCCTCCTCCTTTTCCTCCGACCCGGGGGAGTTTTTTTTATTATTGTACTGGAATAAAGATGATCGATATCTCCTTTCTGTTTCCCGCTGATCCGGATAGTGGGTGTGAGTAGTGCGATTCGGTCACATCCAGCTGGGTGATGCAGAAGGTGCGATTCTTGCGCATACCCTGCCTGTTGAGGGTGGTGTACTAAAAAAAGGACGCTTTTTGTCGGCGGAAGATTTGTACGCACTTGGGAGAGCGGGCATCACTGAGGTTGTTGCTGCCCGCCTGGATTCCGATGACCTGCATGAAGATCCGGCGGCTGATCGAATAGCCAGGGCCGTCGCTGTGAGAGGTCTTAGAATCGGTGCTGCTTTTACTGGCCGTTGTAACCTTTATGCGCAATCCAAAGGACTTGTGCTCTACCAGCAGACACTGCTCGATCGTTTGAATCTGGTGGATGAGGCCATTACCCTGGCAGCCTTGCCACCGTACCATCCATTGGTACATCGGCAAATGGTAGCGACCATTAAAATGGTGTATCCAAGACGATGGTTGAACAAGCTGAGGCGCTGCTCAAGACGTTTGCAGGCCTGATTCAGCTTGTGCCGTTCCAATCCAAAGCCGTAGGCCTGGTACAGACTCAATTAGCGGGAACCAGGGTCAAGCTATTGGATCGTGCGCGAAATACGCTCAGAGCTCGTCTGGAGAGCTGTGGCAGCCGGCTTCACTCGGAGAGTCGTTGTGCACACGATCCTGCAGGCATAGCCGACTCCTTGCAGCAGCTCCTTACAGCTGGATGCGATCTACTGCTGATTGCCGGCGCATCGGCCACTACCGATCGACGGGATGTCCTGCCCATGGGGATTGAGTCTGCAGGCGGTGTGGTGGAGCGCCTGGGCATGCCGGTCGACCCCGGAAACCTGCTCGTAATGGGCCGATGCCATGGTGATGTGCCTGTGCTGGGACTGCCGGGCTGTGCCCGTTCGCCTGCTATCAATGGTTTGGATTTTGTATTACAACGACTATTAGCGGGATTGCCGCTGTCTGCAGAAGAGATAGGTCGAATGGGGGGAGGGGGGTTACTGAAGGGCGTGCCGGGATTTCGATCCTATCGTACCGATGTGGAACAGGGGGATCCAGCGTCGAAGGAACCTGTCTATCCTGCAGCCCCGCGCATTGCGGCACTCGTCCTGGCAGCTGGCAGTTCTGATCGTATGGGCGAGCAGAACAAATTACTCCTATCAGTCTCAGGCAAACCCATGGTCCGACAGGTCGTCGAGCAGGTTTTGGCCTCACAGGCCGATTCTGTCTCAGTTGTACTGGGGCATGAAGCTGAGCTGGTTGGCAAGTCATTGGCTGGCTTGGATGTTCACTTGCTGGAGAATCAATCCTATCGGGAGGGGCTTAGCAGCACTTTGAGAGCCGGTATTAAAGCCCTGCCAAACGATGTGGATGGTGTTTTGGTCTGCCTGGCAGACATGCCCTGGGTCAATAGCAGTGATCTCAATCGTTTGATCGCTGGATACAGTGAACTGGATGGACGTTTGGTTTGTGTACCTACCTGGCAGGGAAAAAGGGGAAATCCGGTGCTTTGGGGAAAACGATTCTTTGATGAAATCATGGCCCTTCGTGGTGATCAAGGTGCCCGAAAGCTTATTGAACGACACAATGATGTTCTCTGTGAGGTGCCCATGTCTCAATCCGGTGTGTTGCGAGACATTGATAACCAGGAAGAAGCCCGGCTACTGGCTGACTCAGTGCTAAAGGACGGTTAGTTTTTAAATCATATGAAACAACGCCCGGCTATCCTGTCTGATGACATAGGTTAATCAGAAAATAGGATCAAGTATTGGATTTATCATCATGCTAGACAGTCCACGTTTAACTAGGCAAGCAGGTGTTTTTCGAAATTCCTCTATTTAAAAGCGGGTTTCGACCCTTCTTTTTGCTCGGCTCCCTGTATGGTCTTTTGCTGATGCTTTTCTGGTTGCCCCTGACGATTGGACAATCCCATTGGATAGGCGACAGTAGCGGATTCATGTTATGGCATCAACACGAAATGTTATTCGGTTTTGTCGCTGCAATCGTTTGTGGCTTTATCATGACTGCACTGCCAAGTTGGGCAAAGTCAAAGGAGATAGACAAAGGTAAGCTGGCTTTTCTGGTGGCAGTTTGGCTGGCTGGTCGAATAGTGGTTCTAGCGGGAGGGATGATACCGCAACCGGTTGTCGGTTTGATCGATCTTGCCTTTCCTGTTGCCTTTTTGATCATTGCCGGTCCTGAACTGTTTTATGTGCAGAATAAATTTTATCTCCTGCTTATCCCCTTTCTCCTGGCATTATTTTTTGGCAATCTGCTTTTTTATTTTGGCATGAGTCATTCAGATTGGATGCTTGCAGGAAAAGGCATCCGGTTAGGTATATACACAATCATCTTTCACTGTACGATCGTGGGTGGTTTTCTAACACCGATTTTTACCGAAACAGCACTGCAGGAGAGTCATCCTGAGTGCCATGTCTTCGGGCATCGAATTTGGGATTGGCTCTCACTGATAACAATTCCGTTACTGGCACTGAGTGACATACTTGAATTTGATCCGATGTGGCAGGCTGGCATCGCCTTCTCATGTGTGTTCGTCCATGGCATGAGGATGTCGGGTTGGCAGAGTTCTCGAATCCTGGACAAACCAGTGCTTTGGATAATGCACCTGGGTTACGCTTGGCTCGTCATTGCGTTTGCCTTGAAAGGGCTGGAGGATCTCGGGTTGTTGACAGAAAACGGGATTTGGGTCCATGCGTTTACCGTCGGTACCCTGGGCTCACTGATGATGGGGTTCATGACCCGAATCGTGCTTCGGCACACAGGTCGGCCGGTGTCCCCCCATCCATTTCTGGTGGTTTGTTTCCACCTGATGTTTGTGTCAGGGTTAATGAGAGTTTTTGGGACGGTGTCTGAGCTGAACAGCCAACTGTTGATCCTTAGTGCATTACTCTGGGCTACACCCTTTCTGGTATACCTGATTTTTTATGGGAAAATGTTGGTTCAGCCCAGTTTGCCGAGAATGAAGACTGTGCAAGAGCATGAGGTCGAGGCCGGCTAGCTGTTGACAATCTTTTTATCCACTGTCAGGCAGAGGGTATATACCTTTCCTGAATCAATTGCGCCAAAACGGAAACCGCAATTTCCGCGGGTGAACGGCCTCCAAGATTCAGACCTGCCGGTGCACGAATCCTATGTAGCGAATCGCCCAAACCGATTTCGGTAAGACGCTCAATCCTCTTTAAGTGGGTACGTTTACTACCCAGGGCGCTGATATAGAAAGCGGAACTTTTCAGGGCTGATATCAACGCCGGATCGTCGATTTTTGGATCGTGTGACAGCGTAACAAGGGCAGTTCGTTCATCTAATATTAACTGGTTTAATATCTGTTCCGGCCAGTCACAAACCAGATTGATATCAGGAAATCTCTCAGGATTGGCAAATGCACGACGCGGGTCGATGACGGTCACCTGATAACCTACCTCGCTGGCAATCGTGGCCAATACCTGTGCAATGTGTACCGCGCCGATAATGATCAATCGATAGGGTGGTACGTAACTGCGGACAAAAAGTGTTTTACCCGCCTGTTCGATTTTACCGCTCCGCCCACTGATCAACATATTGTTAATTTGATCCAGTGAGTTCGCATTGAGACCCAATTCACCCATGGCATCTGACAGTGAGTTAATTGAGGTTTTTGAACCATCGTCTAATTGGGTGACCGTTGCGATAGCGGCGTTTTCTTTCCTCGCCTTTGGCAAATGCTCAGCGTAGATTGAATTGGATGCATTTTCCAAAAAAACCTGAATGGCACCACCACAGGAAAGGCCAACTTCCCAGGCTTCCGCGTCGCTAATCCCAAACTCGATCAGTTTGGGTCTACCGCCGTCCATCAACTCCAGGGCTTCGGTGACCACAGCACTCTCTATACAGCCTCCTGAGACTGAGCCGACAAAGTTGGCCTGTTCATCGATGACCAGGTGGCTGCCAACAGACCGAGGGGAAGACCCCCAGGTTTCGATGACAGTGACCAAAACGGTTTTTCGCCCTTCCCTGAGCCACTGGCCCATGGTGTCGAGTTCATCACCCAAACCGATGCCATTATCGAAAGTTACTGGAGAATCAACCATCGTCTTATGCCTGTTGATGAATAAGGATTGATAAATCTACTCTTTCAATAGCAGTGATTCTACTTGAATGTACAAATATTTCCGTATACGGGTATTGAAAAAACAGTCAGATGTGATTTCTCATTTTGCTGAAAATGTCGAACAGTTAAAGATGCTAAACCAGGTTCTGGGTTTTGACATGTACCGAAATGACTACAGTGGGCGTCTCAACTGAAAGCTTTGAATGATCTTTGTCTTGTTCATCAAAAGATTGGTGGGGCAGGGCCCCACCCTACGGCCCATTTCGAGGTGTAGGGTGGGGTTCTGCCCCACCGTGAGCCGCTGAACGTTAAAGTATCATCCTTGACTTTTTGTGACCAAACAGAGGCGTTACCTTACCTCCAGCCAATCTTGTTCACATATCCAGACAGTAGTGGACTCATGCCCGGATCCAGGGAAACTAACGACTCAATGAATTTCGGTATACCGTTGGTATGTTGAGCGCTGTTGTTTCCGGATGGACGCTAATTAGTGTGTTTATCATTTAACTCTTTCAATATTTTCTCTGGCGTAATAGGAAGCTCCGTGATCTGAATGCCGATTGCGTTATAGATGGCATTGGCGGTTGCTCCTACAGGTGCGACAAGACCTGCCTCACCTACACTCTTCGCACCAAAGGGGCCATGGGGGTCAGGATTCTCTATGATGACGTTAGTAATTTTCGGCATGTCGGAAGGTCCCAACATCTTGTAGTCGGTAAATGTGTTATTCAATACTTTACCGTCAGCACCGAAATACAACTCTTCAGTCAATGCCATACCAAGTCCCTGCTGGGCGCCTCCCTCGAGTTGGCCTTCCACCACAGCTGGATTGATCGCTCTGCCAATATCGTGGCCGTTGACCATTTCGATGAGTTTGACCTCCCCGGTTTCCGTATCCACCTCGAGTTCCACAAAGCAGGCACCGAAAGGTGGAGAGTTATGCATGGGATTAAAGCTGGAGTAGCCCAGTATCTGACCCGGTATGGCGTCCGGTGCGCCGGTCTGTGGATTAAGGAAGGGATAAACGCCGCCGGAACAGATTTCCGTGGCAGAAACCTTCCTGTCCGGTGATCCTTTGACGAAGATCTGTTTGTCTTCGATTTCAAGATCATCAGGGTTTGCCTCCAGCATCGTTGCGGCCCGCTCTAACAGTTGTTTCAATGCATCCTTACAGGCTGCCATCACAGCACCGCCGCCAACATAGAGGGTGCGGCTGGCATGAGCGCCAATATCGTAACCCGCATCGTTGCTGTCACCCACCGATAGAGAGACATCCTCTAAAGGAAATCCCAGGGTTTCCGCTGCAATCTGCCGTAACGTGGTATGGGAGCCTTGTCCCATATCGGAACAGGCGAAGGCAACGACAGCAGTGGCATCTTCATTGAGCCTGACAGTGCAAACCGTGTGTTCCAGCAGCATTGGCATGGCGCCACTGGTGTGAACCATGACAGCGACGCCTACGCCACGACGTTTGACGCCCGTTTGTTTGGCATATCTTTCACGTTTTGTCTTCCAATCTATTGCCTTTGCACCCTCATCCAGCACCTCATCCAATGCACAAGAGGCATAGGGAACCCCTGCGCACCACCCGTCATCACCGACATCCTTATGCCATTTTTTACGCCACTCGACAGGATCGATATTCAATTCATGGCAGGCACGATCGACAAGTTGTTCCAAAACAAAATTGGTTTGTGGATTACCATAACCACGATACGCACCACAAACCGGCTGGTTGGTGAAATAAGACTCACCCTTATAGCGAAGTGCGCCGAATTTATAGAGACCACTTACCCAGGCTCCCGTGGTAAAGGCAACACCGGAACCGTCTAAATAGTAGCCACCCTTGTAATTGACAAACTTTGCATCGCAGGCGACCGGGGTGCCATCTTTCTTGAAACCCATCTTCATCCAATAGTCACCGGGGTGACGGCTTGGTGAGGTCAGCCAATCCTCCTCCCGTGGAGATTGTACCTTGATCGGTCGTCCGGGTAGCGCCATGGCAAGGGCACAGATATGTGGCTCAAGGACCATACCCAGACGTGCACCAAAACCACCGCCGACTACGGTTTGTATGATCCTCACCCGGGACATCGGCAGATTAAACAGCTTTGCGATCTTCGGCTGCACACTTTTGGGCATTTGGGTGGATGTCCAACAGGAGAGCAACCCATCGTCATCGTAAAGTGCGATATAGGTGTTGGGTTCCATCTGAGCCTGTTTCTGTTTGCTGGTGTAAAAATTATCTTCTACGATAATGTCGGCTTCCTTGAAGCCCTCATCAGCGTCGCCCCAACCGAGAGCGTTGTTGGGGAATGCCGGCTCAGGGAGTTCAAAGGCCATATTGCGAGGTTTTTGTGGCGTAAACTGGACCGCGCCTTCCTGAGACGATTCCGCTGCATTCAAATAGACCGGCAAGGGTTCATACTCGACCTTGATCCGCTCCGAGGCCCTTTCGGCAGCTTCCTCTGTTGTTGCAACAATGGCAGCTATACCATCACCGTAGTGTTTGACATAGTCTGTTAATATTTTCTGGTCTTCGATATCACCCAGCATTCCACGCATATCCTCTGAAACCATGATGTCGATAACCGACTGGTTATAGAATTTGGTTGTCAGGTCTTCCGGAGCAAAAACCTTGACCACTCCAGGCATTTTTGCCGCTTCGGAGAGATCCAGCGATTTCACCTTTGCATGGGCATGTTCATAACAACGGACGATTTTGGCGTGTAGTGTTCCTGGGAGATTGATATCGGCGGCATAGACGGCTCGGCCAGTCACTTTAGCCTTGACATCGATCTTGATTTCGCTTTTTCCGACAGTTCTGAATTCAGTCATTTTGATTCCTCCGCTTACCGGCTGTTAACTGTCAGCCTGAGCTATTTTTTACCAGCAAGCTGAACTGCCGTGACGATTTTTTCATAACCCGTACAACGACAAATATTGCCTTCCAGCCAC
>JAHXHU010000278.1 GCA_025656375.1 Candidatus Thiodiazotropha sp. (ex Ustalcina ferruginea)
ATCTAATAGCTTGAAATCGCTAAGGATGGTGACCTTCCTACAGAGGACTTTCACCTCATTAGTTCATACCCATGCTGGGCGTACACAAGTACCGGAGCGGTATCGACAAAACGCAAAGCTTGAAGTCGAAACTGGCTGTCAGCCATTAATTGTACGATCAACCGATTAATCCATCCCTGTCCGGCTGTCGTGGATTGTGATTGCATCTCGGCCCAAAGTTGATGACCGATGATTTGAATACGCTCTTCCAGCTCTCTCTTCACCACAATCTCCCTGTCGAGACCAAATAGGGGATCCCTACCTGGAAACAATAGAAGAAATTACCCAAACTGCGTGAAGAAACGTAAAGGTCGCAAAGACAATTTCAAAGCTCCAGCATCGATGCCCTGGTCAGCTTTGAAAAACGCACCCCTCTCATTCCACCTATCTTGGTTGCCAGTTGTTCGATCTCGTTCGGTTTACCCCGAACTATGATGGTTTCCAGGCAGTGATGATGATCCAGATGGACATGAGTGGTGCAAAGGATGTTAATATAGGTGTTGTGCTGGGTATCAGTAATCTTTTCAGTCAGACCCCGTTGATGGTGGTCATAGCTGATGGTCAAGACACCGACCACCTCCCCACCATCGGCCCACTGCTCCTCTACCAGCTTCTCTCTGATCATGTCACGGACCAGTTCCGAACGGGATGCATAGCCCTGATCAACAAATCGTTTATCCAATTCGTGCAGCAGTCCCTCAGACAACGAGACAGTGACACGGGCAATTTCCTCCGTTTCTGTCATTTTTTCAATTACTCCCAATCGTGAATATGAGGGTGAGAATGGGTGACCTGACCATGTCTGTGTCGATGACGGTGCACCAGGTTGGCGCTTTGCAGCAACGCCATATCAGCCAGTGCCTGCTTGACCGGGCCGTCAAAACAGAGCGATCCCTGCTCATCGAGGATCAGGCAGCGTTCGCCCAATTCTGTAGCCATACTGAGATTGTGGGTAGTGATAATCACGGTTGCCTCGGTTGTGAGCAGATAATCGACCAACCAGCCACTACTGCGTGGATCGAGATTGGCCATCGGTTCATCCAGCAGCAGACATTGTGGATCAAGTGCCAGCAGCGCAGCCAAGGCTACCTTCTGTTTCTCTGCACCGGAAAGGGTGTAGGGCGGTTTTTTCAACAGCGATTGTAAATCCAATATTTCCGCCCATTCCACGATACGCTCATCACTATCAGATAGGCCCAATTGACGAGGACCATAACCAATCTCATCGGCCACGGTCGGATTGAACAACATCGCCTCTGGATGTTGAAAAAGCAGTACCATCTCTCGCCTGAACATGCTTGCCCATTGGGGTGTCCGCAGCAGTGGCTTGGATACCTCATCCCCTCTGTATCGATATTCTCCCGATGTGGCGAACAGAAGCCCGTTCAGTAATTTCAACAAGGTCGATTTGCCACAGCCGTTCGCACCCAGAAGGACCAGCTTTTCTCCTGGATCAACCTTCAGGGTAAGGCCCTGAAGCACTGCAGGACCATCAGGCCATTTAAACCCAACATCATGCAGTTCAATCATCGAACACACCTCTTGAGCGCATTGCCTGACTGATCTCTGTAGCGGCATGCTGTGATTTTTCCATCATCACTTCAGTTTGTGCCACTGCAAGATGGGCACGTTCTCGCCATCCCGGCCGCTTCAGACTGCGGCTTATGAAAGCAGCACGAAAATCGCTTACCACACGACCCAGCACCCGAAATTGTCCAGCTGTCAGTGTCGTCAGAAATGATAGGGAGGTTGAAAATCGCAAGGCATTGGCGATATTGATCCTGGCACTCAACCAGAAAGCAAGCATGACCAGTAGCAACACACGACAATTAATCAACAGCAGATACTCAGCTCGAAACTGATCCTGCATCCCCGCCACTATCAGATAACCGAGTGTAACAGTAGTATTGAAATACAGAATGGAAAACAATGATTTGCGCAACAGACGCCAGCGAATCGAGCCAGCGAACAAGATCACCAGAAACAGACCCATCGCCAACCATAAAGGCTGATGCAACAGGCTGACAATAACCACTGCCAGCAGATAGAGAAGCAACCAATGAAGATCACTCAATGCAACCACCCCCGATCACCGGCATAACGCCATACTGCCAGGGTAAGCACGGCCTCAGCAATGCCGATCAGTAGATGGGGTAGCATGATAGCAGGCACTACAATCTCAGGCCGAAAGGAAAAAAACAGCGGAGAGCCATCATCCTGCTGGGCAATAGTAGGCTGTACCCCCAGCACCAAGGCAATCAGCAAGGCGGGTAGTACGACGGCAAGAAAGGCACCAACAGCTATGGCCGGCAAGGGATACCGAGTGGACCGCCAACGAACACACAACGCCATCGCTGAAGCACCGACTAGTCCGACTGCCAGGGCATTGACTGGTAAGGCGGTGATACCTCCTGCGCCAAGCAGCATCACCTGCAGTAAAAGCACAAGGCTGTAAGCGAGAAAGGCGAGTCGGACACCAAACAGCATAGACAATATACCGATCCCCAGCAGGTGCCCGGAAGTTCCACCTGGAAGTGGCAGCATCACCATCCCAATGGCATACGCCAGTGCTGTAATCACAGCCAACCGGGGAATGGTCTCCTCATCGAGCGTTCGACGAATACCACGGGCAGCCCACATCCAGGCACCACTCGTAGGCCGGTAAATAGAACTGGGGTGCAATAAAACCGTCTGGTATATGCATCGGTTTAACTGCGATAGAGTCTGGTATTACTCACGACTTACCTCTCTTCACAGTCAGCAACAATAAGCCGAACCCGCTTAGCAGAATCCCAATACCCAACACCAGATAGGCAATAGGTGAAACCGTTTCACCATCCGAGAACCGGGATGTCGAATCAGCATCGACCTCCAGATGTGTGTCGGTACCATGACCATCTTTGCTGAAAACCCGTATTCGCCACTGCCGTATAGATCCGGGAACAAAGACCACCCTCCCCTGGGCATCAGTACGCCCCGTTTGGTAGGGGCTCTTCGATGCCGCCACGAAGAGCTCATAGGATACGTTGGCGAAAGGCTGGTTATTGGGAAAGCGCAGGGTGACGATACTTGCTTCTCCCTGATCAATGCTCATTTCAATCCCATGGGACTGAACAAGGGGTGCGTAGCTCATCAGCAGTAAAAGAAGGAATCGGGCCTTGTTGCTCATGGTCACGGTTGATTATCTAAATCCAGTATGAAGAATATTATATTCCTCATAAACGTGTATTGCACATTTTCGCCCACATAATGGTTATGACGATTCGTTTCACCCTAAATCAGGGTGCGGCAGGGCTGCACCCATGGCAGTAGAGTAGCAGCACTGGTAGCGTGCACAGCCACACCGGATAATGAATTACACCCGCCCGCTCAGGTACTTTTTTCTTTGCTTCTGAGGAAATTTCTCTATCGCATAGCGCAACATGGTACGAGGCATCTGTTGATAGTGCTTGTTTAGAAATGTCTGCTCAATAGAGAGCACCCGGTTGCCAACTTCACGCAGCATCCAGCCTACTGCTTTATGGATTAAATCATGGTCGTCATTCATTAACTGCAACGACAACTTCAATGTGTCGTCAAATTGTAAATTTTTGATAAAATGCAATGTTGAAATAATCGCTATTCGCCGCTCCCAGAGATTAGGCGATCCGGCCATTTCGTATAGCGTTTTCCTCTCTTTATCTTCCAGGTAGGCACCCACAATATGATATGCCGTACTATCAACTAAATCCCAATTATTGATATATCGCGTATTGTCCATATAGCAGAGATAAATGGCCTCCCTCTCCTCTTCACTACCACGTCTGTATTTCTCTACCAACAGCAAGAGCGCACAGAGACGTTCTTCATGATAGGGGGATTTCAATACTCTTAGGATCTCATCGAGAGCCATTTCCTTGTATCGCCTCGCCTGTTGCCTGAGAACAGGTACCCTTATGCCTAGAAACCGATCACCTTCTCCATATTCGCCTTTGCCAGTTTTAAAGAAGCGCTGGGAATGGTTCGCAATGGCAGGGTTCGCTAACCCACGCAAAATCCTACTCAGATTTATTGCTCTCATCTCTCATTCCTATCATTTGCCATACCCCACCCATGCATCTACACCCTCATTGGGTAATATCGCCTGTTCAATGGTCATGTTATTATATCAAGCACTCAGGATGACGACTGCAGTTTGACATCTATCCATTCGCTAGCATGAGGGAAAGACCATGGATTTATTGAAAAATAATGTTGGTAAGGTTGACCGTATAATCCGAATTATTTTAGGTATACTGCTCATTGGCAATGTCTTTTATGCACTACAGAGTCCTATAGGTTGGATCGGTGTAATTCTTCTGGCAACGGGACTATTCGGTATGTGTCCACTCTATTCACTACTGGGCCTCAATACAAAATCCACCAGTAAAAAAATAGGGCTAAAATAGTCTGCTCTGTACTGTTTACAATCGAATAGGTTGTGAGAATCTGCCAACCTCTGGAGGGCAGTAGGGTGCGGCCCTGCCCTACCTAATAGCCGGGGGTGTAGGGTGGGGCCCTGTCCCACCCATCACGGCTGAATAAGGTCGCGCATATTCGATCTTAAGCAGTTAAGTATGTGCCCTTAGTATTTGCAACCTATAGAAAGTGGGACTGATTGGTTTGATCCCCTATTCTCAACTCAGAAATTCGGTGGCTGAGTATGGTGGGTCATCAGGTAACGGGATGTCAATGACTGTGTAACCCACAGTTTGTGTAAGGCGTAACCGGAACTTTCAAAGCACGTTTATCAGCCAAGCCCCCTTTTATTCAGTTTCATTTCAGAAACCCTCCCTAAAATCAGATTCACAGAGACAATTTTGCATTGATTTAATTCGACCAAGATAGTGAGCGTTTGGAGTCATGACAACAAGCACCTTAGCAATGATCATCTTTGCTGCAATTCTGATACAAACCACCATCCTTGTGCTGATCGGTTTACATCGCCGCAAAAAACTTCAAAAAATCCAGGAGAATCAAGTCACAAAGGTGGTACAGCGTTCATCCTCTCAAGAGGATGTATTATCGTGTGATCAATCATTCAACTCGGCATTTTCATGGAGCGGATACCGGGAGCTCCGTATCTTGCGGCGGGAGATGGAAGATAAAATCAACTCGATCTGTTCTTTTTATCTGACACCAACCGATGGCAAATCCTTACCCTCATTTGAACCAGGGCAGTTTCTCACCTTCAAGCTGCAGATCGACAATCCTTCATCAGACCAATCGAAAACAGTGACACGCTGTTATTCCCTATCAGATAGACCAAGGCCGGACTACTACCGGGTATCGATAAAGCGAGTCTATGCCCCATATGATCAGCCGGATCTGCCAGCAGGCATCGCTTCGAATTTCTTTCATGAACATGTACATGAAGGCAGTAAGCTACTGGCTAAGGCCCCTTCTGGGCATTTTCATCTCATGGATGATGAGATTTTACCCATCGTTCTTGTTGGTGGCGGGATCGGCATTACTCCGATGTTGAGCATCCTAAATACCCTCATCGAGGGTGGTTTGCATCAGGAAGTATGGCTCTATTTCGGGGTACGCAATGGTGACGAAGATATTATGAAAAACCATCTCCGTATACTTGCCGAGGCCCACTCAAATCTCCATTTGCATGTCTGTTACAGCGCACCGAATGAAGATGATGAGGAGGAGATCGACTACCACCATAGTGAACGGATCAGCATCCCGTTGCTACGCTCCACGCTGAGCCTGAAGCGTTACCAATTTTATGTCTGCGGTCCCCAGGCGATGATGGAGAGTCTTGTGCCTGGATTGGAGGCTTGGGGTGTGGACGCCCATGATATCTATTACGAATCATTCGGCCCAGCCACGCTCATCAAACAGGATCGTTCTGTACAGAAGAGACTTGAAAGCGAACCCATGACGATTACCTTTAGCAGCTCCGATCGAAGCCTTCCCTGGGATGCAACAGCTGATTCCCTATTGGAATTTGCAGAAACCAACGATATTGACGTGCCCTCCGGATGCCGGGCTGGTAGCTGTGGTTCCTGTCAAACATCCCTGATAAAAGGTGAGATCGAATACAATCAGCATCCGGATGCAGATACACAACCGGGACATTGTCTGCTATGTATTGCAAGGCCTAAGGGCGATCTCGTATTGGAGGCTTAGTGATGGAACACTCACTGGTACGCAAAGAAGTGATCCCCTTTTTACTGATATTCGGTGCATTGATAGTGGCAACCGCCATCATCGATATCCTTCTCCATCAGTTTGAACTGGTCTGGATTGGAAGATACCTGGGAATACCAGGCACAATTCTGATTTTGCTCTCTTTTTTCTATTCCATGCGAAAACGTAAGATGATCAGTTTTGGCAAACCAAAGTCACTCCTTACACTGCATGAAACACTCACATTACTGGGTGCCCTGATGATCCTTGTCCATGCCGGTATCCATGTCTATGTCATTCTTCCCTGGCTTGCGCTGATCGCCATGTTAGTCAACATCATCAGTGGTATGACGGGTAAGTACTTGCTGGATCGATCCCGCCGTCATATCAATGCAAAGAAAGAACTTTATTTACAACAGGGCCTGTCTGATGAGGCGATCGAAAAACAGCTCTTCTGGGATGCTACAACCTTCGACATGATGAAGCAGTGGCGAGTGGTCCATTTGCCTATTACGCTGGCTTTCGCAGTACTGGGCATCACCCATATTCTAAGCATTTTTCTCTTCTGGCAATGGCGATGAAATACAACATCATAACTCTGATCGTTGCTATCAATCTGACCCTACTGGTACTTCTGGCAATTCTTATTCCTCAATTTATGATCAGCCCGGGGAAACCAATTGATGCACATGCTGATCTTACTACAGATTGCTTTGCCTGCCATACCGCATTTATTGGCAGTACAGCAGACAAATGCATCGCCTGCCATAGGGTTGAGGAAATCGGTATTACAACCACTCAAGGATTACCCATCGCCAAAGAGAAGAAGAATGTTGCCTTTCACCAACAGTTGATCGAAGAGGATTGTGTCTCCTGTCATAGTGACCACAAAGGTGTACAAGCCTTTCGCCCAATTGGTCAGTTCTCTCATCGCTTGCTTGAACCTGACTTACAGCAGCAGTGTGACAGCTGCCATAGCAATCCAGGTGATGCACTACACCTTAAGATTGAGGGCAATTGCGCAGAATGCCATGATCAGGAAGCATGGATACCGGCCACTTTTAACCATGCAGACTATTTCCGTTTCGACAGGCATCACGATACTGATTGTGTTTCATGTCACATTGACAGTGACTACAGTAACTACACCTGCTACGGCTGTCATGAGCACTCACGTTCGAAGATACGTGAAGAACATGTAGAGGAAGGCATCTATGACTATGAAGTATGTGTTGAGTGTCACCGAAGTGGCGACGAGGAAGAGGCTGAGCGAATCTGGCGCTCTCAGCGTTTCAAATCCTAGCAGGGAGAACGCGCAGGTTCATTCAAAAATAGTTATCAGAGAGGAAAAGAGAGGGGGAAATATTGGGATGACGATCGCGATGACGACGACTAATCACCCCTGTCTACTGTCGTTGAATCATTTAGATCCCGGCCTTCGCTGGGATAACAAGGTTTACACAAAAAATAAGCTACTGGTCAGACGCTAACAATCGTTTTCTATACATGCTTAGCCAGCAACCGATCCAATTGATTGGCGAAGGCCCGTCGGTCGGCCTGACTGAGCGTCGGTGGTCCCCCGGTATTGATGCCACTGCCTCGTAACGTATCCATGAAATCCCGCATATTCAGACGCTGACGAATATTCTCTTCCGTGTAGAGTTCACCTCGAGGATTCAAGGCCAGACAACCTTTTGGAATCACTTCTGCCGCCAATGGGATATCTGCCGTTATCACCAGATCACCTTTTTTTACCTGTTGAACAATGTAGTTATCCGCCACATCAAAACCGGCACCCACCTGGACTGAGCGAATATAGCGGGATCCTGGGACCTGGAGGGGCTGGTTGGCAACCAATACTACCGGCAAATTCACTCTCTCCGCTGCGCGGTAGAGAATCTCTTTAATCACTTTCGGACAGGCATCGGCATCTACCCAAATCTGCTTTGAATTCATATATTGCACTAAGCTATTGTAATCATTAGACGAAGCATTATACTGCACCGCCCAGCTTTGCCTATTACTGCTTGTCTACCCCTTCACCAGGAATCTCCGATGTCCGATGCCACCCCCTCTGTTACCCGTTTTCGTGATTTAAACCTGCCTAAACCACTATTGACCGCATTGGATGAGGTCGGCTACGAAACCCCCTCCCCAATCCAGGCACAGACCATACCCTATCTGTTGCAGGGTCAGGATCTGTTGGGGCATGCACCCACCGGTACAGGTAAGACGGCAGCTTTCGCCCTACCCCTACTGTCGCGACTCAACACCAAAAAGCAGCATGTACAGGTGATGGTCCTGACTCCAACCCGGGAACTGGCGATCCAGGTTGCTGAGGCCTTTCAACGGTATGCCGCTCATATAAAGGGATTTCACGTACTCCCGATCTATGGTGGGCAGGACTATTCAGGTCAGATTCGACAACTTAAACGGGGTGTACATGTGGTTGTCGGCACCCCGGGACGGGTGATGGATCACATGCGCAAAGGTACACTCAAACTGGACACTATTCAGGCGCTAGTGCTGGATGAAGCGGATGAAATGCTGCGTATGGGTTTTATCGACGATGTCGAGTGGATTCTGGGCCAAACACCTGAGCAGCGTCAGATCGCCCTCTTCTCTGCAACCATGCCAAAAGAGATCCAGCGCATTGCACGACACCATCTGAACAAACCGCAAGAGATTGCCATCAAGACACGTACAGCCACCGCTGACACCATCCGTCAGCGCTATTGGTTGGTCAGCGGTCTACACAAATTAGATGCACTGACACGGATTCTTGAGGTAGAGCCATTCGATGCAATCCTCATGTTTGTGCGCACCAAGACCGCTACCACCGAATTAGCGACGCGTCTGGAAGCCAGAGGCTATTCGGCGGCGGCCTTGAATGGCGACATGGTACAAAAACAGCGTGAACAGATGGTCGAACGACTAAAAAAGGGCTCACTGGACATCCTTGTTGCGACCGATGTTGCCGCGCGAGGTCTGGATGTGGAACGGGTCAGTCATGTCATCAATTTTGATATCCCCTATGACACAGAAGCCTATATACACCGTATCGGCCGAACCGGCCGGGCCGGCCGCAAGGGTGATGCAATCCTGTTTGTCGCCCCCCGTGAACGACGCATGCTCAGTGCCATCGAAAAGGCAACCCGACAAAAGATTGAACCACTTGAGTTGCCCACCAACGAGATGGTCAACAACAAACGTATTGCCGATTTCAAACAGAGCATCAGTGATACCTTGGCCACCGGTGAATTGGATTTCATGCAGAGTCTTCTGGAGCAGTACCAACAGGAACACGATGTACCCGCACTGGAGATTGCTGCCGCATTGGCCAAGCTCTCGATCGGAGATCGTCCGTTGCTGCTGAAGCCTGAAAAAGAAAAACCTGTACGCCGTAACACAAAAACAAGACAGCACAAGGAGAGTGGGGAAAGGCCGCAACGTAAGCCGCAAACCCGCCCTGTGAAAGGCATGGAACGATTTCGAATCGAAGTGGGACATGAACACGAGGTCAAACCCGGGAATATCGTCGGCGCCATCGCCAACGAGGCAGGACTGGATGCTCAGCACATCGGTCATATCGATATCCGTACTGATTTCAGTCTCGTGGATCTGCCAGCGGGTATGCCAAATGATGTCTTCCAGGATCTGAAACGTGCCTGGGTGTGTGGTCAGCGTCTGAATATTTCCAAATTGGAGCCACTTGGAAAGCCTAAAAAATCCCGAAACAAGGTAAAAAAGCGAAAGAAATCTGATTGATGGAAAAGTTTCTGGTATAGTGCCCCGCTTCGGGGTGCTTGACCGGTTAGCGCCCATTACGGTCTCATGATCGTCGGAACAATTTGAGCCGTTCGCCTCTCCCTCGTCAGGGACAGTGCTTCCCGCTTAGTAACAGAATCCCTTTATCCAGCCCGGACCGGCTCCCGCTAGCATGCACGCTGCAGGGAGGGCAAGACTGGAGTATTATCCCCATGTCATTCGATAACCTCGGCCTTTCGGCTGAACTCCTGCGCGCCATAAGCGAGCAGGGCTACACTGAACCTACCCCTATTCAACGTCAGGCAATCCCCATCATCCTTGATGGCAGGGATGTCAGACCGGTACAGGTAAGACGGCCGGTTTCACCTTACCCCTACTACAGCGGTTGAGTAAAAACCCGATTAAAGGTGGTCGACTCCCTGTTCGAGCCCTGGTTCTCACACCGACCCGGGAATTGGCAGCACAGGTAGGTGACAGTGTAGAAACCTACGGCCGCCACATGCCATTGCGCTCAGCAGTGGTCTTCGGTGGTGTCAAGATCAACCCTCAGATCGAAAAACTGCGTCGGGGTGTCGATATCCTGGTAGCTACCCCAGGCAGGCTGCTTGACCATGCGGGCCAGAAGACAGTTGATCTGTCACAGATTGAGATATTGGTACTGGATGAAGCTGATCGCATGTTGGATATGGGCTTTATCCATGACATCCGCAAGATATTGGCATTGCTTCCGGCAAACGGTGCACGCCAAAATCTTCTCTTCTCCGCTACCTTCTCGAGGGATATTAAAACGCTTGCAGACCGCTTGCTAAATCGCCCGGAACTGATTGAGGTGGCCCGTCGAAATACGACTGCAGAACGGATTAAACAAGTGGTTCATCCAGTGGATAAGAGCCGCAAACGAGAGATGTTGAGCCATATGATCGGTTCAAACAATTGGCAACAGGTGTTGGTCTTCACACGCACCAAGCATGGTGCAAATCGGTTGGCCCAACAACTGGAGAAGAACGGCCTGACCGCGTCCGCAATCCATGGCAACAAAAGTCAGGGGGCTCGTACCCGGGCACTAGCCGGCTTCAAGAGTGGCGAAGTACGCGTGTTGGTCGCTACCGATATTGCAGCCCGCGGTCTGGATATCGACCAACTGCCCCATGTGGTTAACTACGAATTACCGAACGTCCCCGAGGATTATGTACATCGTATCGGGCGTACAGGACGAGCAGGTAATGAAGGAGAAGCCCTTTCGCTTGTCTGTGTCGATGAACACAAACTGTTAAGTGATATTGAACGGCTTTTGAAAAGGAAGATACCCGAGGTATTACTAGCGGGTTATGAACCGGATCCAAACATTAAAGCAGAGCCCATTCAGAAACGAAGAAACAACAATGATCGTGCTCCTAGTAGGAGATCTGGCAGTGGAAGAAATGGTGCAAAAACAACGGCCAATAAACCGGGAAGTGCACGCCAGTACTCGAATTCAAAGGGTAAAGATGAGAAATCGTCACAAGCAAAAACGCCTCACAAACATAACCGTCGAAAACAAAGTGAGGATAAAACCCAATCAACACATCGACATACGCGCCCGGGGCGGAGAAAAGAGACTGCTGCACTATTGGGCGGCGGTTTCAATGATGACTGACAGAGAGGGGAAAGCTTTTACTTAAAAAGATCCTCAAACTATTATCTGTAGTAGTCGCGACTTGACCTGACACCTGACTTGAAATAAGGGTAGTATCCCAGTAGGTCCCTCATCCCTCTCTGTCCAGCCCAATGAAATTTGAGACGGCCATGAGTGTTAACCGGCATCTGGCTATTTTCGATGGTTAGAATGTGCTGGCCCTCTCCCCTCTGAGGTCCCCAAATTTGGTTTCATCTCTACCCATGCCCACATGAGAGCCGGTGCAGAACATTTGGATACGTGCCACGAAGCATGACTGGATGGCTGCATGAAGCAGGCTTATGAGTTGCTTTGGTGACAAGGAGTGGTGAACAATACCCACGAAGAGAGGTAGGAAACAGCCTGAATTTGTCCAATGAACTTGGGTTTATGGCTGTTTCAAGGGTGTTTACTGGCTACAATTGTGCCTCCTGGCAGCAGTTTTTCCAGGTAGTCACAACAACTTGGGTGAATTATGCAGTTTGCATTTCAATACTGGTCGATATATCGTGGGCTGTCTGCATGATCTTAGTCCTGCCTATAATGCTGAAATTCGTTGTCTCCTTAACAGAAACATCCGAAATCGAGCTGCATAGCGCTTGTTGAGATTCGTGGGAATGGTTCGCCCATTGAGACGTACATATTTGCAATTCATTGAGGTATTTTACAGATGTCAGAAAGACAGACCGGAACCGTCAAATGGTTCGACAGCGGAAAGGGTTTTGGTTTCATCGAACGCGAAGGTGGCAAAGACTTGTTTGTCCATTTTCGTGCCATTGTCGGTGAAGGGCACCGCTCTCTTGAGGATGGTCAAAAAGTTGAGTTCACTGAAGTCGAGGGTAAGAAAGGCCCACAGGCTGAAAATGTACTTCCTCTGTAACTCTTTTTTTGTCCGCTGTTACTTCTCTCCTGGGGCGTTCCATCGCCCTGATGTATCAGCGGGTTGATATCCGTGCAGGGATGCACGGATCGATCTCCCTCCAGCCACACTTTTACAAGGAAAACATCATTGATTACCCTTTCAGTCCGTGGTCTCCCAAGATCGACCACAGAAGAGAGCTTGACGGCTCTCTTTACGGAATACGGCGTGGTCCGTTCTCTCAAAATGGCAAAAGACCTCTTCTCTGGCGATTGTAAGGGTTTTGCCACAATCGATATGGAAGGTCACGAAGCCCGCGCAGCTATCGCCGCACTTGATGGCAGCGAACTCAGTGGCAGCATGATTCGTGTCGGCCTCGACAGACCAAGAAAAGGACGCGGTGGCAAACGTCGCTAAGGACTTTGGGCTATGGCCATTTATACTTAGAAATGGCCATCAGTCAGGGTTTTCATGAAATTGACAAGATCAGCACTATCCTGGTCCGACAAGCCCAATCCGACAAATGTACCCGCGTTTAACTCAGCTGCGATATTTGAATTATTGACTTCAGGTGTGATAAACAGGTTTGCAACCTGGATATCATAATGAAGCACAGTCTCCTCCAGCGTTGCATAGACACCATTGTGCATATAGGGTGACGTCAACTCCACATTGCGCAGTGTAGGCACTTTAAATTTGCCCTGTTCGGCTGCCTGCTCCGCTACAGCAATTTCATCGCTGGTGCCCAGACCGTTATCCACAAAAGTGTTATCAGCGATATAAGCTGGATTCTGAAGATTTTTGGGCGTACCGATATTGTAATATCTGAAATTGGTGAACAGAGATTCTTGAGATGTGCTACCGACTGTGTGGCAATTAGCACATTTTGTGATTTCGTCATCCTGGAACAGGCCAAAGCCGCGCTGTTCAGATGGGGTCATTGTATATTGACCCATCAGAAAGGCATCAAATTTAGAGGTGAACGGGTTAACCTCCGATGAAGCTTCAAAGGCTGCAATCGCAGTAGCGATATTATGATATGCCATGGCTATATCATTAAATGCAGCAGCGCCAAAAACAGCGACGAAGTCTGCAGAGTAGCTTGAATTCTGCACCTTAGCGACCACGTCGGCTTCAGTAGCGTTATTCATTTCAACCGACCCTTGGCCTGCTCTACCAAATCAACAGCACGTCCATCTAGAAACTGGCCTCCTTGATAGTTTGAATCAGTTTCAGGTGTCTGGTCTTGGTCGGCAACCTCTCCAAACTGAGGTGAAAATGATGCATAGGCTGCAGTCGGGGCATTACGATCACCAAATCTGCCTCCAACAGAACCCTCAGATACAGGTGCCGTAACACTTACCCGAGGATCAGTAAAACCATTCGAGGGGTCGTGGCAGGTCCCTCATGATTGATTGCTCCCACTGGACAGATTGGTATCAAAAAATAGCTTTTTTCCCAGCTCGACCATTGAGATGGTTGTCGTATTTGGGGTATTGCCATCATTACTGTCATCTCCACCCCCTCCCCCACCACAAGAGACTGTCACCACTGCTGCCACGATTGCAACGCCTACTCTTTTTAATCCCATGACTACGTACCTCAACAGACTACATTTATCCTGAATATGTTTCGTAAGAATCAAGCATCTTTGAATGGATAGCATTTGATATTGGTCAAAGACTGGTGAATGGATGTTAAATTACTGATAAGAATGGGTGCTGTGTCACACCTCTATCAGGGAGTAGGAATGAAAGGATTACCTACATATAAAGCATAAAGAGAAGCGTCGGTAGATTCTACCTGACTCTCGATTGCTTATAAAAATTCCACACGAAGATTTACCCTACGATTTTCAGCGCGACCATCTGGATGTGAATTATCAGCAACAGGATGGGCATCTGCGTAGCTTATGGAACGTAAATGCTTTGCTGGTAAGCCATGATTCAGTAGGAACTGAGTCACCGCATTGGCACGTGCAGCAGCCAACTCCCAGTTGGATTGATAACGACCACCCTTGATCGGTCTGTCATCTGTGTGACCTTCCACAGCGATATCGGCATCACCGATTTCCATGAGTGTCGATGCAAGTCGGCTAAGTACAGGTTGTGCTTCAGGAAGAAGTTCCGCCTTGCCAGAATTGAACAGAATAGCATCGGCGATTTCCAGTGTTATACCCTGCTCTCGTTGTACGACCTTGACCTCATCTTGAAAGCTGTTCTCAATAGCAGCCACCAATCGTGCCTCTGCTGTAGGTGCTTTTACGGATTCCGTATCAGTTTTATTCTGTGTCTCGGATAGTTGTTCCTCTATTGGCTCCAACACTACAGGAATTTCTTCACTGCTAGCTGCCATCCTGCTCTCTTCTTCCGGTGTTTTTAAATGCTGAACTGCCATTTGCCCCAATAACACGACCAGCATAGCCAGTATGACACTCAACACGTCCACATAGGTCAGCAACCAACCGCTATCAACCTCATCTGTTTCCCATGCATACCATGAGATACTATCCAACGGACCCTCTCTACCTGATGTTGATATCATCCTGCTATCCCGTATTTAGAAAAGCTAAAGAGTGCTTTGATCAGGCCGCATGTTGACTCGGCGATGATACCAATTGCAAGGCTACCGCTGCCTGTTGCATATCCTGCTTCGAGTTGATCTCTTCCATCATCTCGCGGATCAGTTCTGCATGCTGTCTGTCACATAACATCATGACTGCTTGAAGATGCGCTACGCGACGAGTGATCAATTGCCTGCCACGCTGTTCCAATTTACTGGCTAATGGCTTGAGCAACAGATTCGCAATGACCAGGCCGTACACAGTAGTCAACATAGCAAATCCCATCGCTGCTCCAATGGAAGCCAGATTGCCTGAACCCAGACCAAACAACATTTGCACCAGACCGAGCAGTGTCCCCAACATGCCGAAGGCAGGAGCATACCCACTCATAGCGCGCAGCATTTCGGCAGGACGTCGCAGATGGTCCCTATCCTCGGCTATCTGTCGCTGCAGAGCGAGCGTGACCTGATCACGGGGAAAGCCATCCAGCACCAGTTGAGTCCCTCTACGTAACAATGGCTCAGCGATCCGTTGTGTGACCGCTTCGGCCGGCCGAATCTCGCCGCGGCGGAAGAAATTTGCCGCTTGCAAAAATAGCCTGAATCCCGCCTCGTCATCATCGATATCCCCCTGAGGTTGACGAAAATCGGTCACTAATCCCAAAAGGGCCATCACTGCATTCAGTGAATGACTCATGATAGCCGTGAGCAAAGTACCACCGACAACAAGAAAAAGGCCTGAAATTATCGCGATAAGCCCAGAACCTGGCGCAAAAAGCTGAATACTCACTGAGAACAGTACGGAGAGTGATAGCAATCCGATCCAAAGATGTATAGCCAATGCAGTGCTCCTGGTAAATGTATCTTTATTTATCAAGAGCAAATTACAGGCCAAATACAGCTATTCTGAGTATCTCCAGATTCCCGGCTTTCCCTGGGACGATGTGGTATTAATAAAATGTGAGTTTCTGAACAAAGACAAACTCACTGCAGCCAGGTCAATATTAACTTGGCATCGTGTTATTCATATTGGAATTTCTGTATATTGATGAACCGGTTATTTGACGCCGTCTGGCCAGTCCAACCCGCTTGTGTTTATAGGGAGAAGATTCTTGAAAAAACAAACCGCTGTTGCTTCACTTTCACTACTCACACTGTTCTCTAGTCTCAGCGTCGCATCGGATGTCAATATGAATCCGGGTTTATGGAAATGGACGGCTGTACTGGATATGCCGGGTATGCCAATGCAACTTCCCCCAACCTCCTATACGACCTGTATAACTAAAGCTAACTTCGTTCCAAAAGATAGTAAATTGGGGCAAACCTGCGAAACTATTGATCTAAAGACTGAGGGGGATAGGGTTTCATGGAGTATCACCTGCACCCAACAGGCGGGAGTGACCAAAAGCCAGGGAAATATCACTTACCATGGCGATACAGCTGAAGGGGTGATTCAAGTCAGCGTAGAAGGTATGCAGATGAATTCTAAGACTACAGGGATGCGTTTAGGACCCTGTGAAAAATAACAAGTCAGTAAACTACCCAGCGTCAAAAAATCTGAACCTTATTCCCAAAACCCTAATCATTGTGGTAAATTCTCTCGGCTTGAGGGATGACAGCTATTGCATATGATAAACATCGCTCCGAGCAATACCCATGGAATATCATTGCCAGTGAAGGCATCCTAACACATTGAATTGCTTGGACATATTCCTTTCCAGATCCTTCCCTTATCCTATCCTAAGGTGGATTTGGAATATCTGTTGGTGGGAATTTCAATGCTGCCTAATGCTTTAACCATTGCCCTGATTGGATTGGCGCAATCGATGGTGATCGTAAAGAATCTACGAAGCGATACTAATCAACCTATCAATGCCGACAAGGAGGTATTTGCCCAGGGTATCGCAAATACACTTGGCGCTTTCTTCTCAAGTTTCGCTGGTTCTGGCAGTTTTAACCGTACTGCAGTCAATCAGTCATTGGGTTCTAAAACCCCATTGGCCGGTATTCTCTCTGCGGTGATGGTCTTCTTACTGATTCTGTTTTTTTCACCTCTACTCTCTTATGTACCGATGGCTGTTATTGCAGGCACACTGATGCTGGTTGGAATTGGCATGATCAAACCC
Source organism: Candidatus Thiodiazotropha sp. (ex Ustalcina ferruginea) (assembly GCA_025656375.1). Lineage (GTDB taxonomy): Bacteria > Pseudomonadota > Gammaproteobacteria > Chromatiales > Chromatiaceae > Thiodiazotropha. The sequence continues at coordinate 17,168 of JAHXHU010000278.1, forward strand.
CAGGAGATTGCCCGTCTTTTTTCCTGGACCGGGGAACTGTCAGTGTTTTTCGTTACGCTGTTCAGTATTGTTTTCCTAGGGCTTCAATCCGGGCTGATCGTTGCATTCATCTTGTCAGTCATCATGTTTGTTCTCTCTGCATCAAAACTTGAAATCACTATTAAACAGGTGAAGGAATCAGTTCAAATCCGTGTCGAAGGCCATCTTTTTTATGCCTCGATTGATCAGTTAAGTGGCCTGCTTAAGCGCCATCGCCATGAAAACGTACTTCTTGACCTGAGTGTGGTCTCCTATATGGACCTGTCAGCCACTGAGGCGATTGCAAAGGACTTACAAAAGCGAAAACCTAAAGAAACGACGTTTGTCATTGTTCTAACCTCCCAAAAATTACTCGAACATTTTGAGCTGCGTTTAGAGGGTATGCCTGTGCAATTCATTCAGCATCTACGCACCCAGTGACTCTATATAGGGTGGTACAGCAGAGAGGCTATTCAATCGATAGGTATGTCACTAGCACGCCTTAAAGATCATTTTAAAGAGTACGAATCTGTAGTATTGTGGCTTACAACCAGTAACAGGTATCAACCAAACATATCCCAATTG
>JAHXHU010000156.1 GCA_025656375.1 Candidatus Thiodiazotropha sp. (ex Ustalcina ferruginea)
ATTAGGTGGAATCACCCCGATACAGAAGCTGGCTCAGACAGCTTAACAGTGACTACTTTTGAGTCCCATTATTAATGGGGAGATTACCTGTTATCAGACACGAGTAAGATATCTAAACAGGAAAGTTCTTTAGACAGCATTGACCTGATGGATTCCGAATCTCGCAGGCACACAAGTCTTTTTTTGTTTTATCAATAACAAATTGTTTTAATTCTGGTTTTGCAATTGCCTCTTTGTAAGAAATACTAAAGCAATAACAGATTAAAGAATCTTGCAATCCAGTATCTATCCCTATTTTAGTCTTAATCGCCATCGTATCGATGACTGTGTCATCTTGACCAAAATAGACTACATCACACGCGGGATCGTCACAGAAGTAGTAAGCCTGTTGTTTATGGGGCCAAGACCATGGCTCTTTTATTTGATGCAATAGGGTTTTTTCAGATACCCGTGAGTATTCCTTGCCATTGACCGGACATCTGTGTTTTTTGCTCGTGGAAGCCACTGTGCACGAGCAGGAGCAGCAATCAGACATAATTATTTACCTTTGATTTCTGACTTACATATTAGACGTGAATCAATGGTGGACTATTGTATGTATTGCTTTTTATATAGGTAAGGTAAAATTAATATATGTGCCATTTGAACAGCAGAAATGCACAAGCAATCAGAAAAAGAAGCCAGAAAAAAAATGCGTAGGGTCCAGGATTATTTTCAGATCTGAAGTCTTTTGCAAAATACTCCGGAAAACCAAAGCTCGAAAAAAAAGCGACGACTCGATAGAAAAGTATAGGTGCTAAAAAAACAGCAAGGATTATATGCCCTGCAAGTGCATCTTCAAAACCATCCCTTAGGCTAGTAAACAGTACGACTATTAGAAAAATAGCCAGTGCGACAACTTTATGTTTCTCCATTGTTAATAATCGCTGATGATCTGAATGGTTAATATATACGAATGTGCTTAAAAAATGCATTCCACTCTAAAAGGATGTTTCTGGACATTTACAAAATAGTGTTTATTTACCAGATTGAGCAGGCAAGAGTAAGTAAGTGAATAAGGATGTCAATGATGTCTGAAATAGCGGCGTTTTCTCGTTATTCTGTCGATTCTATGAGGGAAAACGCTTCAATAGTATCCCAGTGAGTAATTGAATTGCCAGGGAGTATTACTTCGCCAAATTTGAAGGTTGCAATGCTAGCTCTGACAAAGGGGGTACTTTTAATTGGGGCGCCAGGCATACAGGTTATTTATAAAACCCTGATCTAGACCCAGATTTGGATCTGGCTGATTAATCACAATTCTCTTTCGCTCGTATCTAATCTGTTTTCTCTATTATTCAATGTGATAGGTGTTCTTTTTCGGATTGAGGGTTGGTTTAAACAAGCTATCGTTTAATAAAATTGTTGGGAAAAAAAGAAAAATACAGAAAAAGTGTCGACATATTGCAAATAATTGTCTATATATTAGGAACTATAAAGCTAATTACGCAATAATTGTCGACACTTGATGTGTCGTAAACCACCAAAGGAGCACTCACTAATGCCACGTTATGCCGAGATCTATCAACACATCCTTGGATGACCCTGAAGATTTCTGGGCCTCAGTTGCAAAGGGTTTGCACTGGCACAAAACCTGGGATCAGGTTCTGGATGAGACCTCAAAGCCATCGCCCCGCTGGTTTACCGGAGGGCAGCTTAATACTTGCTACAATGCACTCGATCGTCATGTTGATGCGGGACAGGGTGACCGGTTAGCACTGATCTATGATAGTCCGGTGACTGACCAGAAGCGCAGCTACACTTATCAAGAACTACGCGATACGGTTGCCAAACTGGCAGGTGTGATTGCTGCCAACGGTGTTAGTAAGGGTGACCTGGTCATCGTCTATATGCCCATGATTCCAGAGGCTGCCATTGCGATGCTGGCCTGCGCCCTCATCGGTGCTATCCATTCTGTGGTGTTTGGTGGCTTTGCAGCGAAAGAGCTGGCTACCCGTATCGATGACTGTCAGCCAAAAATGGTGCTCTCCGCCTCTTGCGGTATCGAGCCGAATCGCCTGGTAGCCTATAAGCCTTTATTGGATGAGGCCATCGAACTGGCTCAGCATAAGCCATCAACGACAGTTATCAAACAACGGCCACAATTAGCCGCTGATCTGCAAGCGGGACGGGATTTAAACTGGGATGATGCAATGGCACAGGCTGAACCAGCAGATTGTGTACCGGTTGAGGCTACCGATCCACTCTATATTCTCTATACCTCCGGTACCACAGGTCAGCCTAAGGGTGTGGTGCGTGATAATGGAGGGCATGCAGCAGCGCTCCTCTGGACAATGAAAAATATCTACAATGTAGAGGCCGGCGACGTCTACTGGGCAGCATCCGATGTAGGTTGGGTGGTCGGCCATAGCTACATTGTGTATGCACCGCTGCTTGCTGGCTGTACAACCGTTATTTATGAGGGTAAGCCGGTCGGTACGCCTGACCCGGGTGCATTTTGGCGAGTGATTAGTGAATATGGGGTAAAAGTACTCTTTACAGCTCCCACTGCTTTTCGAGCTATCAAGAAAGAGGATCCACAGGGTGCCTATATGTCGAAGTACGACATCAGTTGTATGGATACGCTCTATCTGGCAGGCGAACGTTGCGATCCGGATACCCTGCACTGGGCTGAAACCATGTTGAAAAAACCAGTCATCGACCATTGGTGGCAGACTGAGACCGGGTGGGCAATCGCTGCCAATCCGATGGGTATTGAGCCGTTACCGGTCAAGGCAGGCTCTCCCACAGTCTCCATGGTTGGGTATGACGTACGCGTCCTGGACGATCAAGGTAACGAGAAGCCCGATGGTGAAATGGGTGATATCGTGTGCCCCCCGCTTGCTTTCCTACCCTGTGGAACAATGAGCAGCGCTTTGTTGATACCTGTCTGCGTGCCTACCCAGGTTACTACCTGAGCGGTGACGCAGGTTACAAGGATGAGGATGGATACCTGTGGATCATGAGTCGTACCGATGATGTCATCAACGAGGCAGGACACAGACTCTCCACCGGACAGATGGAAGAAGTTCTGGCAGGCCACCCTGATGTGGCTGAGTGTGCGGTTATTGGTGTCGCCGATACCTTGAAGGGACAGCTTCCCCTCGGTCTCGTGGTACTAAAGTCGGGAGTAGATCGACCTGCCGAAGAGCTTGCCCGCGAAATGGTAAAGCGGGTGCGGGAGCAGATTGGTCCGGTAGCCGCTTTTAAGCATATCTCTATAGTCAAACGTCTGCCGAAGACCCGTTCAGGAAAGATCTTGCGTGGCACGATGGTGAAGATCGCTGATGGGGAGGATTGGAAGATGCCCGCCACAATCGACGACCCGGCCATCCTGGAAGAGATCTCATCTTCCCTGCATGATATGGGCTATGCCAAATAGAGACTGTAATGACTGAAGGGTGTTAAACCACCCTTCAGTCAATCCAGGGCTGTCGAGGTCAACACAAACATATAAATTGTCGACATATTAGGCTCCATAGTCTATTATGCGGTAACTAATGGCTATTAACTGGTAAGATATGTCGACATATTGAGTAAGATATGCAAAACCAATCACCCTCTAATAACACTGATCCAGTCAGTATTACCCTCACTGACCGGCTGTTTGACACCCTTCAGCGGGCCATTGTCGAAGGGGAGATAGCTCCCGGCAGCAAGATCAGTGAACCTGAACTGGCACGTCAGCATGGTGTCAGTCGTGGTTCTCTGCGTGAGGCCATTGGGCGACTGGAGGCAAGGAAGTTGGTGGAGCGTAAACCAAATATTGGTGCACGTGTGGTGACTCTTTCCTATGAACAACTGATAGAGATTTTTCAAATTCGCGAAGCCTTGGAAGGGATGGCGACGCGACTGGCTGCGCAGAACATGAGTGATCAGGAGATTGAAGAGTTACAGGTATTACTGGAAGAGCACGGGCAGCAGATTGAAGAGCAGCAAGGCCAGGCCTACTTTCAGAAGCAGGGTGATCTTGATTTTCACTACCGTATTGTTCAGGGGAGTAAAAATCACCACCTGATCGGCTTGCTTTGTGATGACCTCTATCACTTGCTGCGCATGTATCGTTATCAGTTTGGTATGCGCAGCAAGCGTTCCCGTCAGGCCTATGATGAACACCACTACTTGCTTAATGCCATCGTTGCCCGTGACCCGGAGATGGCTGAACTGTTAATGCGCCAGCATATTCGCTCCTCCCGCAGGAATGTGGAAAAAATGCTGCTGGAGAAATAATTGTGAATTTTGAATGATGAATTTTGAATTATTGTGCTCGTTACGTTCGTGCAATCAATTCAAACCATGCGTGCGCGAAGCGCACTCCTCAATTCAAAATTCAAAATGTCTTAACCTTGAGGTGAGAGAATGACGACAAACATGACTCCCGGCGCCCGTTTCCGCGCCGCCATTACAACCGAAAAGCCCTTGCAGTGCGTGGGTGCAATCAACGCTTACCATGCTCGGATGGCGGAGGCTTCAGGTTATCACTCGTTGTATATCTCCGGCGGTGGTGTGGCAGCCGGATCATGCGGGATACCGGATCTGGGTATTACCACCATGGAGGATGTATTGACTGATCTGCGCCGTATTACAGAGGCCACAGAACTACCTGTGTTGGTGGATATCGATACCGGCTGGGGCGGTGCGTTCAATATTGCCCGCTCCACTCGCAATATGAATAAATTTGGTGCTGCTGCGGTGCATATCGAAGATCAGGTTCAGCAAAAGCGTTGTGGACACCGCCCTAATAAGGCGATTGTTTCCCAAGGTGAAATGGTCGACCGTATCAAGGCTGCAGTGGATGCAAAGGTGGATAGTGATTTTGTCGTCATGGCGCGCACCGATGCACTGGCAGTGGAAGGTATGCAATCAGCTATCGATAGGGCATGTGCTTGCGTGGAGGCAGGTGCCGATATGATCTTCCCTGAAGCGATGACTGAACTCGATCAGTACCGGGAATTCGTTGCGGCAGCCTTGCCAACATAACGGAATTTGGCTCCACGCCATTGTTTACAACCGGGGAATTGGCCTCTGCCGGTGTCAGTATCGCACTCTATCCGCTAAGTGCATTCCGTGCTGCAAATGCTGCTGCACTTAAGGTTTACCAAACCTTGCGCTCGGAAGGTACTCAACAGGCCGTCATCGAGATAATGCAGAGTCGAGCAGACCTCTATGATTATCTCGGTTATCACGATTTCGAAACCAAACTGGATCAACTTTTCGCATCATCAGAGGAGGTCTCCCCATGAGTGAACCTAACCAAATCTTTGCCCAAGGCTAAAAAATCGGTTGCCCTATCCGGCACCGCAGCGGGTAATACTGTCATCTGTACTGTTGGCCGCACTGGCAACGATCTGCATTATCGTGGTTATGACATTCTCGATTTCGCTGAAAAGGCTGAATTCGAAGAAATTGCCTATTTGCTGATTCACGATCACCTGCCGACATCGGCTGAGCTCAGGGCCTACAAGACCAAGCTGAAGGCGCTGCGTGGCCTGCCTCTGCCAGTCAAACAGGCGCTTGAAGCCATACCCACCTCAGCCCATCCGATGGACGTCATGCGTACCGCCTGTTCGGTGATGGGTAGCTGTCTGCCGGAAAAGGATACTCACCCACCTGCTGATGCCCGGGATATCATCGATCGACTGATGGCCAATTTCGGTTCTGCTCTGCTCTACTGGTATCAAATGGTAAACGCATCGAAGTGGAGACCGATGAAGACTCGATCGGCGGCCACTTTCTGCACTTGCTGCATGGAGAGAAGCCAAAAGATTCCTGGGTGCGCGCCATGCACACCTCCTTAGTGCTCTACGCCGAGCACGAGTTCAACGCCTCAACATTCACCGCACGTGTGGTGGCCGGCACCGATTCCGACATGTACTCAGCCATTACCGCTGCCATCGGTCCCCTGCGTGGCCCCAAACATGGCGGTGCCAATGAAGAGGCCAATCGTATCCAGGGCCGCTATCATTCGCCTGACGAGGCGGATGCCGATATCCGTGAGCGGGTTGCGCGCAAAGAGATCGTGATCGGTTTCGGTCATCCTGTCTATACCGTCAGCGATCCCCGTAACGAGGTCATTAAATCTGTCGCCAAAAACCTATCAGAGGAGGCGTGTGACACCAAGCTGTTCGATGTTGCTGCACGACTGGAAGCGGTGATGTGGGATGCCAAAAAGATGTTCCCCAACCTCGATTGGTATTCTGCTGTCTCCTACAATCTGATGGGCGTACCCACGGATATGTTCACACCCTTGTTCGTCATCGCCCGTGTCTCCGGCTGGGGTGCGCAAGTGATCGAACAGCGTGAGGACGGCAAGATCATTCGTCCTTCGGCAAACTACCACGGACCGGAGAACCGCGCCTGGGTGCCGATCGATCAGCGTTAAATATTAAAGTCTCCGGCCGTCAGCATTCAGCCACCAACTCTGGGTTGGTAGTTGTTTGCTGGAGGCTGGCAGCACAGAGTGGCCATCATGAATACGAATTACCGTAAATCCCTGAAGGGTACCGGTCTCGACTATTTCGACACCCGGGAGGCCGTTGAGGCCATCCAACCCGGTGCCTACGATAAGCTGCCGTACACATCGCGGGTGTTGGCGGAACAGCTGGTGCGTCGTTGTGATCCGGCTGTGCTGGAAGACTCGTTGAAGCAGATCATAGAACGCAAGCAAGATCTGGATTTCCCCTGGTATCCGGCACGAGTGGTTTGTCACGATATCCTCGGACAGACTGCACTGGTCGACCTGGCCGGTCTGCGCGATGCGATTGCTGATCAGGGGGGCGATCCTGCCAAGGTCAATCCGGTGGTACCGACCCAACTGATCGTTGACCATTCACTGGCGGTCGAGCACGCCGGCTTTGACCCGGAGGCGTTCGAGAAGAATCGCACCATCGAGGACCGCCGCAACGAAGACCGTTTCCACTTTATCGAATGGACCAAGACCGCGTTCGAAAATGTGGATGTAATCCCGGCCGGTAACGGCATCATGCATCAGATCAACCTGGAGAAGATGTCGCCGGTTATCCAGGCGCGCGATGGTGTGGCTTTTCCGGATACCTGTGTCGGCACTGACAGCCACACCCCACATATCGATTCGCTGGGCGTTATCGCCATCGGTGTCGGTGGGCTGGAGGCGGAGACCGTGATGCTCGGCCGTCCGTCCATGATGCGCCTGCCGGATATCATCGGTGTGAAGCTGAGGGGCAAGCGTCAGCCCGGCATCACCGCGACCGACATCGTGCTGCCGATCACCGAGTTCCTACGCAAGGAACGGGTTGTCTCCTCTTACCTCGAGTTCTTCGGTGAGGGTGCGGCGAACCTGACGCTTGGTGACCGCCCCACCATCTCCAACATGACACCGGAGTTCGGTGCTTCAGCTGGACTGTTTTATATCGATGAACAGACTATCGATTACCTGAAACTGACCGGCCGCGATGCTGAGCAGGTGGCCTTGGTTGAAAACTATGCCAAGACCACCGGCCTGTGGGCAGACAGCCTCACGAATGCCGAGTACGAACGCATACTGGAGTTTGACCTGTCGACCGTGTGCCGCAACATGGCCGGTCCGTCCAACCCACATCGTCGCCTGCCGACTGCCGACTGCCGACTGCCGACTTGGCTGAGCGTAGTATTGCCGGCGCGTGGGAAGAGAAGGAAGGTGAAATGCCTGATGGTGCTGTGATCATTGCAGCCATTACAAGTTGCACCAATACCTCCACTCCGCGCAACGTTGTGGCTGCCGGCCTGATCGCGCGCAAGGCGAATGAGTTAGGGCTGTCGCGCAAGCCTTGGGTTAAAACGTCTTTTGCACCCGGATCCAAGGTGGCCAGGCTCTACATGCAAGAGGCTGGTCTGCTGCCCGAGTTGGAGAAACTCGGGTTCGGTATCGTTGCCTATGCCTGCACCACTTGTAACGGTATGAGTGGTGCGCTTGACCCGAAAATCCAGCAAGAGATCATCGACCGTGACCTATACGCTACTGCGGTACTGTCAGGTAATCGTAACTTTGATGGCCGTATCCACCCCTATGCCAAGCAGGCCTTCCTGGCCTCGCCACCGCTGGTGGTGGCCTATGCCATTGCCGGCACCCTGCGCTTCGATATCGAGAAGGATGCGCTGGGTACTGACAAAGAAGGCAGCCCGATCACCCTGAAGGAGATTTGGCCGAGCGATGAAGAGATCGATGCCATCGTTGCCGAATATGTGAAGCCGGAGCAGTTCAACCAGATCTACAATCCGATGTTCGATCTGGGTGTGGTTGAAGAAGCGGAAAGTCCGCTGTACGACTGGCGTCCGCAGAGCACCTACATCCGTCGTCCTCCCTATTGGGAGGGTGCACTGGCCGGAGAGCGCGCACTCAAGGGTATGCGTCCGCTGGCGGTATTGGGTGACAACATCACCACCGATCACCTGTCACCATCCAATGCGATCATGTTGGACAGTGCTGCAGGTGCGTACCTGCACAAGATGGGCCTGCCGGAAGAGGACTTCAACTCCTATGCAACCCACCGCGGGGACCACCTGACCGCACAGCGTGCGACCTTCGCCAATCCCAAGCTGCTTAACGAGATGTGCCGTGATGAAAACGGTGAGGTGATCCAAGGTTCGCTGGCTCGCATTGAACCGGATGGTCAGCAGACCCGCATGAGGGAGGCTATCGAGAGCTACATGGCACGCAAGCAGCCGTTGTGCATCGTGGCCGGTGCCGACTATGGTCAGGGCTCTTCTCGTGATTGGGCGGCCAAAGGTGTGCGCTTGGCGGGTGTGGAAGCCATCGTGGCAGAAGGCTTCGATCGTATCCACCGTACCAACCTGGTCGGCATGGGCGTGCTACCGCTGGAGTTCAAGGCGGGTGAGACACGCGAGACTTACAGCATTGACGGCACCGAGATCTTCGACGTGGTCGGTGAGCGTACCCCGCGCGCCGAACTGACTGTGATCATGCATCGTAACAACGGCGAACGTGTGGAGATACCGGTCACCTGTCGTCTGGATACCGCAGAAGAGGTCTCCGTCTATGAGGCCGGTGGTGTTCTGCAGCGCTTTGCCCAGGACTTTCTCGCCAACACTGTCTAGCGGGTAGGGTGGGCCAAGCAAAGCGTGGCCCTCCCTCTCGCACATGATGGTGGGTCGTGCCTTCGGCTTGACCCACCCTTACCGTATCAACAGGACATAAACTTATGCCCAATGTACCCCAGATTCGCATCCCCGCCACCTACATGCGCGGTGGCACCAGCAAGGGCGTCTTCTTTAATCTCAGCGACCTGCCCGAGGCTGTCCGATCCCCAGGAGACGCGCGGGACAAGCTGCTACTACGTGTGATCGGCAGCCCCGATCCCTACGGCAAACAGACCGATGGCATGGGTGGTGCGACCTCCAGCACCAGCAAGACCGTGATCCTGGCCAAGAGCGAGAAGAATGACCACGACGTGGACTACCTGTTTGGCCAGGTCTCCATCGATAAGTCCTTTGTCGACTGGAGCGGCAACTGCGGCAACCTGACCGCCGCGGTCGGCTCCTTTGCCATCAGCAGCGGTCTGGTGGATGGGTCGCGCATCCCTGAGAACGGCGAGGCCGTGGTGCGGATCTGGCAGAAGAACATCGAGAAGACCATCATCGCCCATGTGCCTATCACCCATGGCGAAGTTCAGGAAACCGGCGACTTTGAACTCGATGGTGTCACTTTCCCTGCCGCGGAAGTACAGGTGGAGTTCATTAAACCGGTGGATCCATCCGAAGCTGTGTTTCCAACCGGCAACCTGGTGGACGATCTCGAGGTGCCTGGCGTCGGCACCTTCAAAGCCACCATGGTCAATGCGGGCATCCCCACCGTGTTCCTCAATGCAGAGGAGATCGGCTACACAGGCATCGAACTACAGGAAGCCATAAACGGCGACGAAACGGCCCTGGCCATGTTCGAAACCATTCGTGCCCATGGCGCGATGCGTATGGGTTTAATTGACAACGTTGAAGAAGCCGTCGGGCGTCAGCACACACCCAAAGTGGCCTTTGTCGCCAAACCGCAGGATTACGTGGCATCCAGCGGTAAGCGGATCGATGCAGCGGAAATCGATCTCAATGTTCGGGCATTGTCGATGGGCAAACTGCACCACGCCATGATGGGTACGGCTGCCGTGGCTATCGGCACAGCAGCCGCGATTCCGGGTACATTAGTGAATCTGGCCGCAGGCGGCGGTGAGCGGGATGCGGTGACCTTCGGCCACCCGTCAGGCACTTTGCGGGTCGGGGCGGCTGCCAGTCTGCAAGACGGTGAATGGACAGCCGACAAAGTGGTGATGAGCCGAAGCGCGCGGGTACTGATGGAAGGGTGGGTTCGTATTCCCGGTGACGCGTTTTAATAACTTTGTAACAAGGCCATCAGTCATGGGCACGAAATTGCTGGATGAACATTCGGATGCATCCTATTTCTCTGAGGCTTGATCACTGTTATTTGCAGCATGATAGAGTGATTTCAGTAGATCGGGTTGTCCTGAATCTGTCTTTGCTACGGAATCATTAACATCAGGCTCTTTCCCGAAAAGTGCACCAATGCGTCGAAACAGAGATTTTAATGCCCGCCAGATCTTCGGCAGCAGCCATATCACGATGCCCGTGAATATCACCAGCGTGATGATGAATGGGACCGGATAGTTCAGTGCAGCCCATAATCCACCAATCACAGCCAAGTCCTCAGCGATAGAGGCTGTCCAGTTGGTCACCGGCTCTGGAGACGTATTGATCATCAGGCGGGAACCGGCCTTGGTGAAGTGACTGCCGGCCGCCATCGTGCCACCGACCAGTGCGGCTGCCAGTTCAGCGGCCTGATTGACTTCTAAGCCACTGGCAGCACCTGCCGCAAGTAAGGCACCGGCAGGGATGCGGACAAAAGTGTGCAGAGCATCCCAGCCACTATCGACTCCCGGGATCTTATCTGCAAAAAACTCGATAAAATACATCACGCCGGCAATGCCCATCACCAGGGGATCACTGAGGACTTCGAGCCCGGGTGGCAACACGACATGGCCGGTAAGGCCGAGATAGCCCAACACCAGGATAGCAGCATACAGATTGATACCAGCGGCCCATCCGGCACCAAGAGTCAGTGCGAGAGTGTCGATGGTCTCCATATTTATCTTCCTGCTGTTTGTCTGATGACTAATGTGATGCTTATTGAGTCGAATTTCCACTCATAGGCCATTTTATGCCCCTGATAACCCCTGGAGTTCACAATTGTTTAGGAATTCCTAACGGTTTACTTTTTCTTTTATTAATCAAGCCTTATGATAACAAGCTTTATTTCAGTTATTAGGACCGCTGAAAGCGTAGATTATCCCTGTTTAATTTAGGTTATATGTGAATTTTTGATGTGGCAATTGTGCATAGTTGACACAATGTGCCTTTGGCTTAAGCGCATATACCCTACTTAATAGAAAGCCATACAGGATAATCGAGAGACTTTCATGGACCATACTTCAGGTTTTGGAAATATGATAAAGGTAGGTATTGTCGGTGGCACGGGTTATACCGGTGTTGAGCTGCTCCGGTTATTGGTAGCCCATCCGGAGTGTGAGTTGATTGCGATCACTTCGCGCTCGGAGTCCGGTAGACCGGTGGCGGAGTTGTTCCCCAATCTGCGTGGCTATTCGGAACTGACGTTTATCGAACCCGATCCGGTACTGCTTCGGGAATGCGATCTGGTATTTTTTGCGACACCCAATGGAGTTGCGATGACACAAGTGCCTGAATTGCTTGCAGCCGGTGTGCGGGTTATCGATCTGGCCGCTGACTTCAGAATCGCCGACCAAGGCATATGGGAGCATTGGTATGGCATGCAACACGCCTGTCCAGACCTCCTGGCTGAGGCGGTTTATGGCCTGCCTGAAATGAATCGCCAAGCAGTTAAGCAAGCTCGGCTGGTCGCCAATCCCGGCTGTTATCCCACAGCGGTTTCGCTCGGTTTTCTACCCCTGATAGAAAATGGTTTGGTTGCGACTGACTATTTGATTGCCGACACAAAATCAGGTGTCAGTGGGGCGGGCCGAAAAGCAAGTGTGGCTACTCTGATGGGTGAAATGGGTGAGAGTTTCAAGGCCTATGCTATACCCGGGCATCGTCACCAGCCTGAGATCAGCCAGACCCTCAGTCGGGCCAGTGAGAGTGATATCGGTCTGACTTTTGTGCCTCATCTGGTGCCGATGATTAGGGGTATAGAAGCAACACTCTACGCCCGCCTGAACGATAAAAAAGTCGATCTGCAAAGGTTATTCGAGGAACGCTATAAAGCTGAGTCTTTTGTCGATATTCTGACACAGGGCTCTCATCCTGAAACGCGTAGTGTACGAGGCGCGAATGATTGCCGTATCGCTATACATACTCCCCTGGAAGGTGATGTGGTGGTTGTTAGTTCTGTTATCGATAATCTGGTCAAAGGGGCAGCAGGACAAGCAGTTCAGAATATGAATCTGATGTTCGGTCTGGAAGAAGATTGCGGATTGAACCAGGTAGCTCTGCTACCTTGAAGTGATGGGTATAGACAAAAAATACAACGTACCTAGGATTATTGGCGCACATGAAGGTGCTCCACGCTGGCTACGCCTGGGTCTGCTCCTGGTTTTGCTGGGAGGCGTCGCCTGGTTGGCTTACCAAAAGGGTGGTAGTGGAATTTCTCAAGGATTTGCTCGGCTTCAGTTGGGTAGTGACCGGGTTGAGACGCTGGAGCAGGAACGAAATGATCTAAGACGTGAGCTGGCCATGGTCAAGCAGGCTGCCGATGTGGATAGAGAAGCCCTCCTGGCGATTCGTAACCAGATCAAAACGCTTCAGGACGAGGGTCTGAAAATGGAGGAGGAGCTGACTTTTCTTCGAAGTATCGTCTCTACCTCCTCGAAAAAGCAGGTGCTGAAACTACAGAATTTTAAAATCGAACCTGGGCTGGAAGCACAGCAATATGTCTATAAATTCTCTGTCAGTCAGGCAATCAATAGTGGCTCAGTAGTGAAAGGTAAGATTGAGATGACGGTCATGGGACTACTGGATGGTCAGACCAAGCTGCTGAAGCTAGAGCAGTTGTCAGAAGAGCAACTGACCAGCCACAAAATGCGATTTCGCTATTACCAGAATGTTGAGGGTAAGTTCCACCTGCCAACAGGCTTTCAGCCCGCGACGATTACCATTGAGGTTAAGCCTAGTAACAGTAAGCTGGCCCCGGTCAGTGAATCCTACAACTGGTCACCCATCTCCTGATGTAATAAGGAATTACACTATGTTTGGAAAGAGCAAGAAAAAATTTCGTTCACCCCGGATCACGACGGTAATTGGAACGGGTACCGAAATCAGAGGCGATATCACCTTCAATGATGGATTACATGTGGATGGGGTGATCAGAGGGGATCTGATCTCGGACCCAAATGATGGAGCAGCAACCTTGACCCTGAGTGAATTGGGGACTATCGATGGGAATGTTCGTGTTGGTAATGTGATGCTGAACGGTACTGTGGTAGGTGATGTTGTTGCCAGTAATAGGGTGGAGTTGGCGCCGAAGGCAAAAATTACCGGTACCTTGACCTATGCCATGTTGGAGATGGCTATGGGGGCGGAGGTGAATGGTAAGTTGATTCATGCAAGTGAGCAGGATCCTCTGCAGCTGCCGTTTGATGGACAGCAGGAAGAAACGGGTGTGATTACAGAAGGCGAGCAGATAATAACCCCTGAGAGTTGATCGGTATCCGTAGAGAAAATAATACTTGACTGTTTTTCTTGGTAATTGCATACTTGAGTGTGAACAACGAGTCAGGGCTCCTCTTGTTGTGACGTCGACTCAGCAATAGAAAACTTAAGTGTATTGCCTGATGCATTCAGGCTGGATACAGCAGGACCACCATCATGACTAGCGTAGAAACAAGCAGCGATTCCATCAATTTTACTGAAGCAGCGGCCACTAAAGTAGCCACACTGATTGCCGATGAAGGCAATCCGGATCTGATGTTACGTGTCTACATACAGGGGGGGGGGTGTTCTGGTTTCCAGTATGGTTTCTCGTTCGATGAGAACGAGGGCGAGGGTGACACCAAGGTGACTACCGGTGGTGTGACTTTGCTGGTGGATCCGATGAGTATGCAATACTTGATGGGAGCTGAAGTGGACTACACAGAAGGCCTTCAGGGAGCTCAGTTCATTATTCGCAATCCCAATGCAAGCACCACTTGTGGTTGCGGATCATCTTTCGCGGTGTAATCGCACCACAATCCTGCATACCCCATCACGTTGGTATGCAGGCCTTGCGATCTCTCAAACCTGCTACGATCAACCTTCTACATAGGGTAATAGGGTCAACTCGACTCGGCGGTTTTGTTGACGTCCAGCCGGCGAGGTATTCGCAGCAGTTGGTCGCGATTCCCCATAACCAACCGTATCGATTCGCACACCATCGACGCCTTGTTGAGCCAGGACATTGGAGACTGACGACGCACGTTGTTGTGATAGCAACTGATTATACGATTCAGAGCCGGAACTGTCGGTGTGTCCTGCTACTTCGATCATGGTTGATTTGTACTCATTCAATACCAGGGCGACAGAACTGAGGATTTCCACAAAATTAGGCTTAACATCCGTTTTGTCCACTTCAAAGGTTATGTTACCCGGTAAATTCAGGATGATATTTTCGCCCTCACGGGTTACGCTGACACCGGTATTTTCCAAACGTTGACGTAACTTAGCTTCTTGTACATCCATATAGTATCCGACTCCACCACCCGCGATTGCGCCAATACCAGCGCCTTTCAGTGCACGTTCTTTACGTTTCTTTTTGTCCTTTGAGGTGGCGATACCCAGTACAGCACCCGCGACTGCCCCAATCATTGCGCCTGTGGTCGCTTTGGAGGTCTTCTCTTCACGGGTGTAAGGGTCAACCGTGGTGCATGCTTGCAGCACTATTACGCTTACGATTAAGCAACAAAGGGCGCTTTGTCTATACATCTCTATCTCCTTGGTCCTCCGAGTGTCAGATGGCTTGGAGGTGGTTGTTTTGGATTATGATATTCATGCCACTTGCCGGGGCAGGATTAAGTGTAACTAAGAAAGGTCTATGTAGCAGCTACCCGGGTCTCAAATAGGGAGAGACGGACTGCTAGCTGCAAAGTTCGTACAAGATACTATCAAATAAACAATGGCATAACTTGCATACAGATCGGCGATTTAACAATTGTTGATGGATAAACGGTTGGTGATCGGACAATATGTTATTGACTCTTGCCAAATAGGTCACGCAGTAGCTGAAGGGTGGACTGGCGTCCCAGTTCTCCGATGGCGGTGGTGAGTGGGATCTCTTTGGGACACACACGCACACAATTTTGTGCATTGCCGCAATCACTGATCCCTCCATCGGCCATGATGGCATGCAGACGTTGCTGTTTGTGGTAGCTTCCAGTGGGGTGATTGTTCATCAGCCTCACGGCAGCCAGTGAAGCCGGACCAACAAACGCCTTTTCAGGACCATATTGCGGGCAGGCCTCCATGCAGCAGCCGCAACTCATGCACCGGCTGTAGAGATAGTTCTCTTTCCATGCCTCAGGAGAGATGCGAGGGGCACCTTCATGGATATCCCAGGCCTATCCATGCCCGGACCTTTTTTAAATCGCTGAATATTCTGCTGCGATCGACCATTAAGTCGCGGACAATGGGAAATTTGCTTAAAGGTTCAAGTCTTATTGGTTGCTCGAGTGTATCAATCAGGGTAGAGCACGCCTGCCGAGGGTGTCCATTGATGATCATACTACAGGCACCACAGACCTCCTCCATGCAGTTGAATTCCCAGGCCACCGGATCGACACGATGCCCATCCCGGGTGATCGGCTGTTCACGGATTGCCATCAGTGCTGAGACAACATTATGGCCTTCTTGATAGGGAATAGAGAACGCTTGCCAGTAAGGTGGACTATAGGGGGTGTCCTGGCGACGGATATCTAGATCGATTGTTTTATCCATCATTTCACCCTTAGCGGTAGTCGCGTGGCTCTTCTGCTGGCAAGACCGACAGATCAACAGGTTGGAAACTGATAAGCGGTCCTGAATCGGACTGTTCGGTAATCGTGGTTTTCAGCCATTTTTTATTTTGCTGTTTCCAGGCATCACGATAGGCCTCATAGGCTGGGTCACCCGGATAGGCATCTTTTGGTGCTGTCAGGTCAAAGGCGGGTTTGTAGTGGGCACCGCGGCACTCATCCCTGGCCAGGGCGCTGGCGGTAACAACCTGCCCAAGTCTAATCATATCCTGCAACTGGCGTGTGAAGACCAATGCCTGGTTACTCCATGTATTGGTCTCTCGTAGGTTAACTGCCTGGCTGCGTTGTTCCAGGTCTTGCAAAGATGATAGCGCTTTTTGCAGGGTTGTGTTGTCCCTTACTACCCCAACTTGGCTTGACATGAGTTCACCCTGTTCGTGGTGCAGGGTGTAGGGATTTTCCATGCCTTGACTCACGGTCAGCTGTTTATTAAATGTTCTTTGTCGGGATATTTCGTCATTGAAGCGTTGTTCCGGTACGGCCTGTAGATTATCCTGCAGCCCTTTGAGGTAGTTACTTACGGCTTCACCTGCCACACGACCGCTAAAAGAGGCGGAGAGTAACGAATTTGCACCTAATCGATTAGCGCCATGATAACCATAATCGCACTCGCCACAGGCGTATAAACCGGGGATATTGGTAGCATGGTTACGTGGGCTTCCAGGTTTCATACCACCATCGGTTTCGTCGTTTTCGAAATCGACCCACAAACCCCCCATGGCATAGTGGGCTGAAGGGTATATCTCCATCGGTTCATGCACCGGGTCAGCACCATGAAACTTACGGTAGATATCGAGGATGGCATGTAGTCGCTGTTCTATAAAACCTGGATTGAGGTGGGTTAGGTCAAGATAGACTTTATCTTCTCCTCCAACACCGAGTCCCATTTCGTGGACGATTTTCCAGATTGCACGAGAGGCTACGTCACGGGGTACTGTATTGGCATAACTGGGATACCACTCTTCAAGAAAATAGAGACGTTTATGTTCAGGAATCTGGTTAGCTTTACGCCGGTCGCCGGGATCTTTGGGAACCCAAATGCGCCCACCCTCACCGCGAGCCGCTTCACTCATTAATCGGGTCTTATCATCACCCAGCATCGCGGTGGGATGGAATTGGAAAAACTCACTATTGGCGAACCATGCACCTTGTGTACGCCCAGCATGGGTATGAACTAATGAGGTGAAAGTCCTCTGTAGGAAGGTCACCATCCTTAGCGATTTCAAGCTATTAG
>JAHXHU010000151.1 GCA_025656375.1 Candidatus Thiodiazotropha sp. (ex Ustalcina ferruginea)
ACGGCAGGGGCATGAATAGGCTGTCAAAGATCGAGTGTCTTTTATGCCTGGGACGCATAAATGACATCACGAGATCGAAGACTCACTTGGGTGATCGCCTGTGAGTAGGGTCCAATGGCTTGGGGGCCTTTGAGGTAGCGATGATATGCATCTAAAATGACTCCTTTGGTTCTAACGGTTTTTTTGTTTGCGGGTTATCAGCCGTAACGGTCCACGGTGAGGCCATCGAGGCTAATCTCAGATGCACGACCACTGACTAGGTCGGCCATGACGCGACCGGTGCCGGCTGCCATGGTCTCCAACCCAGGGTTCCGTGGCCGGTGCTCAGGTAGAGGTTGTCGTAGCGTGTGTCGCCGATAATGGGTGTGCCGTCAGGTGTCATGGGACGCAGGCCGGTCCAGAACTCTGCCTTGGCAACATCCCCCCCCTGTGGGAATAAGTCGCTCACTACAAATTCCAAGGTGCCCCGGCGGCGCTCATCGAGTTTTAGGTCATAGCCGGATAACTGCGCCGTGCCACCGACGCGAATGGTATTGCCCAGTCGAGTGACGGCGACTTTGTGCGTCTCATCCATAATCGTTGACTCGGGCGACAGCACTGCGTCTTCGATCGGGACGGTGATAGAGAAGCCTTTCACGGGATAGATTGGTAGCTTGATACCAATGGGCTTGGCCAGCAGGGGCGAGTAGCTCCCCAACGCCAAAATGTATTTGTCGGCATGAACGACAGCGGCGTCCGTCTTGACACCGGTAATCGTACCCCCCTCTCTTGTTATGCTTTGAATAGTTTCTCCAAAGCGGAACTCAACGCCATTGGCCTCAGCAATGCGGGCCAACTCCTGGGTGAATTTGAAACAGTCGCCAGTTTCATCGCCGGGTAAACGCAGGGCACCAACAAACTTCTCTTTTACCGGTGCTAGGCCGGGCTCATGCTCTAGATAGGCATCCCCTTCAAGTACCTGAAAATCTACTCCGTATTGCTTGAGGATCTCTACATCCTTGCTGATGCCATCGAGCTGCTTCTGGGTGCGAAACAGCTGCAGGGTCCCCTGGCTACGTTGGTCATATTCGATGCCGGTTTCGCTTCGCAGCGCTTTCAGGCAGTCCCGGCTGTACTCGGCCAGCCGCACCATACGGCTCTTGTTGACCCGATAACGCTCCTCGGTGCAGTTGCGTAGCATGCCCAGTCCCCAGCGCCACATGGCCGGATCGAGCATCGGCTTGATGACAAGGGGACTGTGGTACATCAACATCCACTTGATCGCCTTGATCGCCTTGATCGCCTTGATCGCCTTGATCGGTATACCCGGACCCGCCCAAGGGGCGGAGTAACCGGGTGAGACTTCGCCGGCGTTGGCAAAGCTGGTCTCCAGCGCCGGACCGGGCTGACGATCGATAACTGTTACCTGGTGGCCGGCACGGTTGAGATAGTATGCCATTGAAGTACCGATCACACCGCTTCCTAGGACAAGTACATGCATAAAGTTTCTCCAAAATCCGACTTATGGGACCCGAGGCCGAAATGAGCTGATGTATGTTGTTGCTAAAAGTGCAATCGGCGTGCCATTTTATAAAAGTCAATAAAAACAGTTAGTTAGGGGTTTTGTGGGCTGTTTGTGTTGAATGGCTGTATTGAAATAAATACAATTGTCATAAGTAAGGTATTATTAAATAGCTTAACTAATTGTAATTAAATGGATAATTATGTAGTGTATTGAATAGTTTACACTGTAATGAAATAGGTACGGTCTATGCGTATCGATGTGCTCTTTTCTGATCGCGTGGGTATTGCGCAAGAGATCTTAGCCACCCTGGCGAGTCGTCGCCTCAACTTGACTGCGGTGGAGGTTGAGCCGCCCCACATCTATATAGATGCACCCACCCTGAAGTCTTCAGAGTTTGAAACCCTCACTGCAGCACTGCGTGAGATCAATGGCGTTAATGCGGTTGAGGCGCTCTCCGTGATGCCTGGTACGCGCCATCGCCTCTACTTAGATGCACTGCTTGCATCCCAGGCCGATCCAGTGTTGGCGGTGGATGCCGAAGGTGTGGTGGTCGTGGCCAATGTAGCTGCGGAAAAGACCGTCGATCTTGATGTGCCGTCCCTCACCGGGATTGCCCTGAATGAGTTGTTCGGCAACAACAAACTGGTCAGTACCTTGCTGACTCAGGATTACCATCTGCCATTGAGCGAAGTAGAGCTGAGCGGGTTGCCGTTTCTTGTCGAAAGCCTGCCATTGCGCGATCCTTCGGGGACTGTTGCGGGCGCTATGTTGACTCTTCATGCACCACATCGCATCGGCGAGCAACTTTCTGCCCTGCAGAATATCGATGCCGGAGATTTCGAGAGCATATTGGGCGACTCCCATGAGATGACAGTACTTAAACAGCGGGCTGCCCGCATGGCGCAGGTGGATGCGCCGTTACTGATTTTCGGGGAGACCGGGACTGGCAAGGAACTCATTGCCCATGCCTGCCATGCGGTTAGCAGCCGTAGTAGTGAGCCCTTTTTTGCGATTAACTGTGCCGCACTGCCGGAAAATCTGGCTGAGAGCGAGCTTTTTGGCTATGCGCCGGGAGCGTTTACCGGTGGCCTGCGGAGTGGTAAGCCCGGCTTGCTTGAATTGGCAGACGGCGGAACCGTTTTTCTGGATGAGGTGGGTGAGATGTCACCCTACTTGCAAGCCAAATTGTTGCGATTTCTGGGAGAGGGGAGCTTTCGCCGTGTTGGGGGCGAGCGTGAGATAAAGGTCGATGTGCGCATCATCAGTGCAACGCATAGACTGCTCGAAGAGATGGTAGGCAAGGGGGAGTTCCGCCAGGATCTATTGTTTCGCTTAAATGTGCTTAATCTGCAAGTGCCCGCGCTGCGCGAGCGCACTAATGATGTTCTGCCTCTTGCACAGCATTTTATTGCACGTTCATGCTCGCAGGCGGGACGGTCGGAAGTAAGGCTTACATCCAGTGCCAGTGCAGCCCTGCTTACTAACGCATGGGTGGGTAATGTCAGGCAACTTGAAAATGTGATTTTTCGAGCCGTCACCATGACAGAACGCAACATTATCGATGTGGGTGATCTGGAACTCGCAGGCGCTTCCCACGAGTCAGGCTCGATGGATATCGAAGATATCGATACCCTTGACGGTGCTATCGAGGAGTTTGAAAAGCACATACTGGAAACGCTTTATCCGAGCTTTTCATCTACCAGGAAATTGGCCAAACGGCTCGGTGTGTCGCACTCGGCCATAGCCGTCAGGATGCGCAAATACAGGATAGGCCAAGGATAGTATTTCAACAGCTCTTCATGGAATTCGCTTTAAGTGGTCGGTGACTCTCCTGTGCTCTAGTCCCAATAGTGGACTTCCTTCACTTTGGCGGACAGCTCTCGTACACAGAGTGGACTTGTTCCGATAATGAAGACGCTCATCCCCGTTTGGTGACTTTTAACCAATCCACACGCTTGAGCAGTCTGCTAGCAATTTTTAATTATGTTCTGGTTACTTAAAGGGGGCCTCTAAAAACCTCCCCGAATCAGGGATAATGATACGGAATTCAACAACCCACTGAAAAAAGCCATGCAACCGAAGGTTCGTCAGGCTTACACACGAATCTATAAACGGATGAATCGACTCATTACGCACTACACAGAACACGATTCCAATAAGAAAAATGATGAGATATTTGCTTTTGACCGCTTTGATGATTTGTGGTATCGCCACTCGTCCAATTGTTACAGGTATGGTCAGCATCGTCTGGAAAATAGGCGGTACCGTCATCCATTTAGGTGATATGACGTGCAGGCCCTGCTGCAAAGTGAGTCATATGACGCATATTTAACGCCTTGTTTTGATAAATGATTCTTGTCAATGAGTGAGAAGCATAGAGTCGGTTAGACTCCACACGATTGTTTGGTTTGACTGTGTACGAATGCGTGATTGATGAGAAAATCCAACACCTTCCTTGTGTGCGTTTTTCTATTGCTGGTTGGCTGTATCGCTACGCTGGTTGATGCCACCCATCGAATGCATTTGGCTGTTTCAGACGCTGAGTCCGGCACTGCTCTGGTCCGTCAACTCGGTTTAACGGATTTGGCACTATTTACTGAAGCGAGGTATACCCGCCACCTTAGCCAGTCCGATCTCCATTCGGCCTTTCAGGATCATCCCGTGGCGTTAGAACACTTTCCCAGTGGTTCACTGCTGCTGCCTCCCCAGAGAATGCAATGATGTGGCTGTTCCTGCGTAAACAAAAACACCTGATTGATTACACCCTCTCTTCACTGTTGCGGCGTATGGGAAAGAGTCTGGGTTTGCTGGCAGTCTATACCCTGATTGTCTTTATGCTTGCTTCGGTAACCCTTTTTACCCATGCCCTACGTAAAGAGGCGGGCTTGATGTTGCAGGCTTCACCGGAGATCATTGTGCAGCGGATGCAGGCAGGTCGCCATGCTCTGATCCCGGCAGACTATCTGCAACGCATCGGCCGTCTGCGAGGGGTGACCCAGAAAGAGGGTCGCCTATGGGGTTACTACTACGATCCGGCCGTGAAGGCCAACTACACCATCATGACAGCCGGTCAGGTTGCTGCACCCCTGACCGAGATCATCATCGGCACGGGTATTGCGCGTGCACGAGGTTTGGCAGTGGGTGACTATCTCACTTTACGTTCACAAAACGGAGAGGCCTTCTCATTCGAAATAGCTGCACTCCTGGATGAAAAATCGGAATTGGTCAGTGCCGATCTGTTACTGATGTCGCCGCAAGTCTTTCGCCGACTCTTTAATGTACCGGAGGGATTTTATACCGATCTGGTCTTGTCCGTGAGAAATCCAAGAGAGGTACGCAAAGTAGTAGAAAAGCTGACGCTGCTGTTGCCGGATACCCGCCCGATATTGCGCGAGGAGGTACTGCGTACCTATGACAGTGTCTTCTCCTGGCGGCAGGGAATACTGTTTGTGCTTTTAACGGGATCGATCCTGGCGTTTGTGAGTTTTGCCTGGGACAAGGCCTCAGGTCTGAGTGCGGAAGAGCGGCGCGAAATCGGTATTTTGAAAGCAGTCGGCTGGGAGACAGCCGATGTCATGCGCATGAAATTCTGGGAGGGGATGATCATCTCCCTGTCCGCATTTATGATCGGCTATCTTGCCGCCTATGCCCATGTCTTTTACGCCTCGGCCAGTCTGTTTGAACCGGTACTCAAAGGCTGGGCTGTGCTCTATCCCCAGTTTCGTTTGACGCCTTTCGTGGACGGTTTGCAGTTGGCGACCTTACTCTTCTTTACGGTGTTGCCTTACATCGTAGCCACTATCATTCCCATCTGGCGTACCTCAATTACTGATCCCGATGCGGTGATGAGGTAACCGCCGGTGTTGATTCAACTGACAGATATCAAAAAGGTCTTCAACCAGGGGAGACCTAATGAGTTTTGGGCCATCCAGGGAGTCAGCTTAGATTTCGAGCCTAATCGCGTCAGTTGTCTGAAGGGCGCCAGCGGTTCTGGCAAGACGACTTTGTTATCGATGATCGGGTGTCTGTCGCGCCCAACCAGCGGGCGGATTCAGTTGGGTGAGCGGATGATATCCAGTCTGCCTGAGCGTTTTCTTACAGATGTCCGACGCCATACATTTGGTTTCATTTTTCAACGATTCAATCTGATTCCTGGTTTGAGTGTGCTTGAGAATATCATGTTACCCGCTTATCCCCTGGGCCTACCCTATAAGAGACTGGTGGCTACCGCTCTGCACCTGCTTGAACAATTCAATCTCTCTACAAAGGCTGATAACCCGGTTGAGTGGCTATCGGGTGGTGAGGCACAAAGGGTCGCAATCTGCAGGGCGCTGATTAACGATCCACAGATCCTGATTGCAGATGAGCCCACTGCTAATCTCGATAGTAAACTCTCACACGAATTCATGGGGCTGATCGACGAGTTGTGTCAATCAGGGAAGACTATCCTGATCACCAGTCACGATCCGGAGGTATTCGATTCTGCTGTGGTGGACAGGGTGGTGGAGATGCATGACGGTGTTGTGTTGACCTGAACGATGCTACTCAATCCGGCAATCATGGCTTTGGTACTGGTTTTAATCGTGGTCTGCTCGATGTTGATGCTCGCCTCGGGATTTGCCATACAGGTGTTGCGCCACTGGGATATCGAGAGTGGCAGTGAACGGCAGCTTGGTTTAGAACGTCGTACCTACCTGATATCGACACTACTGATATGGGCCTTCAGCTTCGAGCTCATGTCCCTATTGCTGTTTATCTATAACGCAGAATCGATGTCAGGTCAGTTCGTGGGTGCCATGTGCGCTACCGGTGTTTTGAATGTCAATGGCTGGGGTTGGCCAACCCTGTTTTTAAAGATGGCCGTGTTCTTTAGCGGCGCTGTCTGGTTGGCACTGAACTATCTGGATAACCAGGGCTATGACTATCCTGTTGTTAAGCAAAAATACCGCTTACTGCTTGCTATTCTGCCGCTGCTGTTTGCCGAGTTCATTCTGCAGTTGTTGTACTTCACCAATATGGATCCTGATGTGATTACATCCTGTTGTGGGACCTTGTTTTCCTCACAGGCCGAGGGTGTTGCAGCAGAGGTCTCTGGCCTGCCTCCAAGAAATATGATGCTGGTATTTATGCTCATCGGCGTGATCGTTATTGTCAATGGCTTGAGGGTGGCTCTGCGGGGTCGTGGCAGTTGGTTGTTTGCCCTGTTGGGTGGTACTGCTTTTGTGGTTGCATTGATGAGTATTGTTTCATTTGTATCCCTCTATATTTATGAGCATCCACATCACCATTGCCCCTTCTGCATCCTCAAATCGGGTCATGACTATGTGGGTTATATCCTCTATGTCCCTCTGTTTATTGCGGCCGCATTGGCAATGAGTGTGGGTGCCCTCTCTTCCTGGCGGGAGAAACCCAGCCTGACCCTGACAGTTAACAGGGTCGTACCTCGACTAAGCTCGATTGCGGTCATATTTTTTGCACTGTTCTACCTGGCTGCAGGCTGGTCAGTATGGGCCTCTAACCTAACCATGGCGGAGGTCTGGTAGTGAATGTAAGGATCGTTCTCTCACTATTCACGCTATTCGTCTCTATTTTCCTAACGGGGTGTCATTCCGACACAGTGCATCTATCCAATGGTCAGGTAACACCTGAATTTCATCTGCAGCTACTGCAGCATGGTGAAGCGCACTTTCCCGAAGCATTTGCTGGAAAAGTAGTGGTCATACGTTTCTGGACGGACTGGTGTCCCTTCTGTGAAAGTGAGATGCAGGCCATCGAACCGATCTATCAGACCTACCGCCAAAAGGGCCTGGTCGTACTGGCACTGAATGTCCGACAGGATCGTGATACAGCCGCTGCGTTCATCAGCAAATTGGGTATTACCTATGATGTTCTGCTCGATAGCGAAGGGGAGACTGCTCGTGCTTACGGTGTCATTGGCCTGCCGACCACATTCATCATCAACCGGGAGGGCAGGCTGCATAAAAAAATTGTAGGGGAATCGACACCCCAGATTTTAGAACAGATTTTGGGTGCATTGATATGAATCCCGAGATCACCCTCAGCATCGCTTTCATGACAGGTATTTTAGGCAGCTTTCACTGTCTCGGCATGTGCAGTGGGATCAATGGTGGTTATTTCATCCATGCGGCACAGAGGCCTCGCCTGTCGTTGTTATTTTCTTTCCATGGTATGCGACTTGCAATCTATACCCTGCTTGGGATCAGTGGCACCCTCTTAGGTCAGGTATTACTGCAAAGCAGTATCGTTGGGAAAGTACAGGGCTTGCCGATGATACTTGCTGGCGTTCTGATTGTGCTATTGGGACTGAACCTGATCGGTGCGCTGAAATGGAAACGGTCTGATACTAAGCCAACCGTTTCTATTTCCTCATTCAGTAAAACCCCCGCATTGTTTGGGAAACTGGTGATAAAACCAAGACGTTCGTCAGTTGGCAACTGTTATTCCAATGGGTGTGGCCCTGCCGCACCCTTGTACATGCTTGAGGAATGTATCAGTTAGCAGAAATTTTCTCCACAGGGCGTAAATATTTGTTTGAATTAAGGATCTGTTCGCGGTTTGGATCCATAAAATTGTAAAACCGCTAAATGAGTCAATTCGTTAGTTGTAAACGGAGCAATAGATCATGGCAGAAGAGAAGAAACTGGAACGTAGGCAGCTGTTGAAAATGTTATCAGCAGCAGGGTTGGCTGGAATATCGGGAACCGTATTGGCGGGTCCAGGCGTCGGTGTAATGGTCCCGGGAAAGGGTTGGGTCAGCGCATCAGGTGTGAAGTGCGAGGGTGATGGTACACCCTTGCAGTTCATTCCGAAGACGGCACCCGATGATAAGCCACT
The DNA here is from genome assembly GCA_025656375.1 of Candidatus Thiodiazotropha sp. (ex Ustalcina ferruginea). Taxonomy (GTDB): domain Bacteria; phylum Pseudomonadota; class Gammaproteobacteria; order Chromatiales; family Chromatiaceae; genus Thiodiazotropha. The sequence goes on from JAHXHU010000151.1 coordinate 8,360, forward strand.
GGAGAACGAGCTCGAGAAATATCCAAAGTGCACCTATTGCGGTATGGACAGAACCAAGTGGCACCATAGCCGTCATCTGGTGCACTATGATGACGGTCTTGTGGATGGGACCTGTTCTATCCACTGTCTGGCGATCAGTCTGTCATTGAATATCGATCGTGGACCAAAGGCGATCTATGCCGCGGATTTCAGTGCTGATGAGAAGATCAAGCCACTGATTAATGTCGATAACGCCAACTATCTGATTGGTTCAAAACTGAAGGGTACGATGTCTGCCAGGAGCAAAATGGCATTCTCAACGGCTGAAGCAGCCAAAAGTGTACAGGCCACTCAAGGTGGAGAGCTGGCCACGTTTGACGAAGCGCTTAGTCATGCCTACCTCGGCATGGCCAAAGATACGGTCATGGTGCGGCAGAGACGTCTTGAGCGACGCCAGCATATGATGAAAAAGATGAAACGGAAACAGGGATAAACCACTAGTCGACGCTGATCACATTACATCTTTGCATATGACTCAACCTATCAGGATTTGTGGGTAATGGCATGCTCGATATCGTTATAATGTTGCTTGCAGGATAGTTCCATCAATTTTAGGTTGCAGTAAACAGGGCGAGGTCTTTTGTGTTGAATTTGCGGTGATTGGCGTTTATTTCGCGGTTTATCAACGGTTCTCTAAATGAATGAAACAGGCGTTTTTTTACCCCCTTGATGAGGGGGAGAGTCGTTTGGCTATAACCAAATTCGAGTATATAAAGCATGAGAAAGCACATTTATATAATAGTTACTGTTGTTTGGCTGCCGATGTTGGTGGGTTGGATGGGTAGTGTCTCAGCAGAACCTATAGAGATGCCCAGTCCGGGACCAAAGGATACTTGTCCGGTGTGTGGTATGTTTGTTGCTAAATATCCGGAATGGGTTGCTACGGTTAGTTACAAGGATGGTCATTCACACCACTTCGACGGTGCAAAAGATCTATTTAAATACTTGCTTGATCTACCAAAATGGGCGCCTAATCATCAGGTGAGCGATATTAAAATGATCGGTGTCACGGACTATTATAGTCTGGTGCGCATCGATGCCCGCAAGGCCTTTTATGTAATCGGTTCAGATGTGCTGGGACCCATGGGTCATGAGTTGATTTCGCTTGAGAGTCGAGAAGATGCGGAGGGATTTCTGCATGACCACAAGGGGGAGTCCATTGTACTGTTTGATGATGTAAACCTTGAACAGTTGACTGGTTTGGATGTAGGAGTATTTAAATAGCTCACTGAACCAGTTGCATATGATTAAGCACTTCCTCAGCAGTCCCGCTGTAATTTTGATACCATGTCTGCGCAGGACAGGAAAGACTATTCGCCTGGTAGTAACTCGCTAGTAATAGCTGTTAATCCTTATTGGATTTGATCAGGCAAACTGACCGTCGTACGTCAGTGTGGTTGACCCTGAAGGTCATTCAAATTGGTATTACACTATGTATATCTGCCTGATAAGTGTACATGGCCTGATTCGTGGCCATGATATGGAGCTTGGACGCGACGCCGACACCGGTGGTCAGACCAAGTATGTCGTTGACTTGACGCGCGCCCTGGCGGAGCTAGAGGAGGTCAGCCAGGTTGATCTGGTGACTCGTCGGGTAGTGGATGCCTATGTCAGTGATGACTATGCAGAGGTCATCGAATCCTTATCACCAAAGGCCAGGATTGTACGGGTTGATGCAGGACCCGATGGCTATCTTCCGAAAGAGACTCTGTGGGATCATCTGGACAGTTTCATGGATAACCTGCTCAACTGGCTGAATGACCAGCCACAGATGCCGGATATCGTTCACAGTCACTATGCAGACGCCGGTTATGTCGGTGTCAGGCTTTCTCACTTACTGGGAATCCCCTTGGTACACACCGGTCACTCACTTGGTCGGGACAAACGACATCAACTGCTGGCCAAGGGATTGTCACGTCAGGATATCGATCAACGCTACAACATGGATCAACGCGTCGATGCTGAGGAGGAACTGCTAGCGAATGCGGATCTGGTGATCACCAGTACCCATAATGAAATCGAGGAGCAGTATAGTCTCTACAACTACTACCAACCCGAGAATATGGCGGTCATACCGCCCGGTACCGATCTGAGACAATTTCATCCACCCGATGTCGCTGCGGATGAAATCGCATTTTTCAAGACCTTGACACGTTTTTTACGACAACCTGACAAGCCAATTATTCTGGCTCTCTCGCGGCCGGATGAACGAAAGAATATTCTCACTCTGCTCGAAGTGTATGGCGAATCGAGTCAACTGCAAAAAGCGGCCAACCTGGTTATCGTTGCAGGCAATCGGGATGATATTCGGGATATGGAAAACGGTCCTCAGTCAGTGATGACTGAAATTCTGATGATGATCGATCTGTATGACCTGTATGGTCATGTGGCTGTTCCAAAACGTCATCTGGCTAGGGAAGTGCCTGAGATCTATCGCTTGGCGGCACTATCGAAGGGTGTCTTCGTCAATCCGGCATTAACTGAACCCTTCGGCTTGACCTTGCTCGAGGCTGCCGCCAGCGGTTTGCCGCTGATTGCCACTGAAAATGGTGGACCGGTGGATATTATCGGTAACTGTAACAATGGATTGTTGGTCGACCCACTGGACAAGAAAGCGATTCGACGTAGTCTTCTGAAGATTCTGCATGATAATACCCAGTGGCAGACGCTCTCCCGCAACGGTTTGAATGGCGTGCGAAAGCACTACTCATGGAAGGCCCATGCTAAAAAATATCTATCCAGAATAGGACCGCTACCTGCGGGCTATGAGCGCTTACCCACCAAACCGCCAAAACATGTCAAACACCGCTATCGGGATCGAGCAGTCTTTACCGATTTAGATCAGAATCTGTTGGGGAATCCATCCGGTCTGAGACAATTTATTGAGGTAGTACGTCAAAACCGTAAATGCGCCACCTTCGGCATTGCCACCGGTAGACGTCTGGATGATGCATTGACGGTGATGAAAAAATTCGCCATACCCATCCCTGATGTGTTGATTACCAGTCTGGGCACCAAGATTTACTATACCCAGGGCCTGTCTATAGATGACTTCTGGATAGAGCATATTGACCATCTATGGCAACCGAAGAGTATACGGCGTGTACTGACCAATCTGCCCGGTATCAAACCCCAGCCCAAACAGGAGCAGAGTTATTTTAAAATCGCCTACCACTATGATCCCAACAAGGCACCTTCGGTGGATGAGATAAATTCTTTACTGCACAAGGAGGAGTTGACCTGTAATGTGATTCACGCGTTTGGCCAATTTCTCGATATTCTGCCGTCGCGAGCCTCGAAAGGCCAGGCACTGCGCTATGTGGCGCAACGTCTGGATATTCCTCTCGAGCACATATTGGTTGCAGGTGGTTCCGGTGCGGATGAAGATATGATGCGTGGCAATACATTGGCCGTGGTGGTGGCCAACCGTCATCATGAAGAGCTCTCTCATATGATTGATCACGAGCGTATCTACTTTGCCAATCAGTCACACGCCTTGGGTATTCTTGAGGCCATAGATCACTACGATTTTTTCAAGAAGTGTAATGTACCGGTAGAGTTATGAGTCAACGATTATTAGTCTGTACCGATTTGGATAGAACACTCATCCCAAATGGTTCGCAATCCGAGTCTGATGAGGCCAGGGATCGATTCAAACAGCTGTGTGATAGTCAAGGTGTGGTGTTGGCGTATGTCAGCGGGCGTGATCAAAATCTGGTGATGAAAGCGATAGCCGATTATGCCTTGCCACAACCTGACTATGTGGTGGGCGATGTTGGCACGACACTCTATCATGTGACAGGAGCCGATGATTGGAACCATCAGCTTGATTGGGAGGAAAATATTAGTCGGGACTGGAATGGGAAGTCTCATGCTGATCTGAAGAGTTTGTTTTCCAATATTCAGGGTCTTCGTCTGCAGGAGAATGAAAAACAGAACCGTTTTAAGCTCAGTTACTATGTCTCCCTCGATCAAGACCATCAACGGATACTGGGAATGATGGTACAGGCTCTAGAACCGGAAGCAGTGAATGCAAGTCTGATATGGAGTATTGACGAAACGGCCGGTATGGGGCTGCTCGATGTTTTACCGGAGCGGGCAACCAAATATCATGCTATCGATTTCCTCAGGCAGTCATTGGGTTATAGCCTCACAGAGACACTTTTCTCCGGGGACAGCGGAAACGACATGGAAGTACTGATCAGTCCGATTCCCGCGGTGTTGGTAGCGAATGCCCAATCTGACGTCAGAGATGAAGCGCAACGGTTAGCGCAGGACAAGGGTACTGGAGACAGCCTGTATATGGCCAAGGGCGGATTCATGACAATGAACGGCAATTACAGTGCCGGCATTCTTGAAGGTGCAGCATACTATTACCCCATATTGATGGACCGACTATTTAAAGAATGACGAGTGAGCATGAGATGCGTGGAAACGGCCTGGCAATCTTTGGTGAGGTTTTGTTTGATTGTTTTCCCGGTGGTGAAAAAGTACTAGGTGGAGCCCCGTTCAATGTTGCCTGGCATCTGCAGGCATTTGGCCAGTCACCTTGTTTTATTAGTCGCATTCGTGCAGATAGTGAGGGTGATACCATCCTCAAGGCCATGAAGCAGTGGGGAATGGGGTACCAAACCCTACAGCGTGATGATCAGCATCCCACAGGAAAAGTAATGATCACGCTGGAAGCGGGTGACCCGACCTATGAGATAGTTGCCGATGTGGCCTATGACTTCATCGATGCTGCTCTGGTTAAGGAGATCCATCCAACAATGCTCTATCATGGTAGTTTGGGGTTGAGGAATCTGGTAGCACGAGCCGCTTTGGAGCAGCTGAAAAAAAACCGTCCCCAACGTATCTTTATGGATGTCAATCTGCGTGATCCATGGTGGAAAAGTGAGGATGTACTGGAATGGGTGAGTGATGCGGACTGGGTAAAACTGAATGAGGATGAACTGGCGTTGCTTCATGGTTCATCGGCAGACGACCTGACAGCAGCCATCGAGTTCAAACAGAAACATGATCTGGAGGGCATCGTTGTAACATTAGGCGAGAAGGGCGCTTTGGCCCTGTTTCGGGACGAAGCACCGATCCAGATCACACCGGAGCGGAATCTTAACCTTGTCGATACAGTTGGTGCAGGTGATGCCATGACGTCGGTGATCCTGCTTGGATTGATTCTCGACTGGCCTATAGCAATTACCCTTGAACGTGCCCAGATATTTGCTTCGGCGATCGTGGGACAGCGTGGTGCAGTGGTCACTGAAAGTGCATTTTACCAAACATTTCTCGATGCCTGGCTATCACCCTGTTCCTAATAACCGTTTATAACTCACAGTTACAACCCATCAACACAAACCTGTATTGTTAATATTTAAGTAATCTATAGAGATTCTCGGGTTAATCTAGCTGATTTGAGTTATCTTTCATCAATCCTGGTACACCCTTGTCCCTGGGTGAAAGAATAGACAGAGCCTAAATCCTCGTCTGTGGCAGCCGATACAGACTGAATATAACCAAGCAGGCGAAATGTCATGTATGAACAGGTTTCTCATTCACTGCTGAATGAAATCCTCGATGAAGTGAAATCTGAGATCCGTGACCGGGATCTACGCCATTTCTATACTCGCCTGGGCGCTAACTTTTATGTTATTCACCAACTATTTAACCATCTCTACGGCAAGCGGGAAGACTTTAAGGAGCAGCTGATCCGGTTGGTCGAGGTGATGGCGACGCGTTATGTGCAGCGTCATGTGTCACTCAAACAGCTCGATAGTGAAAGGGAAAAAAACCATAACTGGTTCCTCAGCCAGGAGTGGGTCGGCATGGCACTCTATGCGGATGGTTTTGCGGGCAATCTTCAAGGTGTTGAGTCAAAGCTCCACTATCTGCAGGAACTGGGCATCAATATGCTGCATGTGATGCCAGTTATGGTCTGCCCGGAGGGGGCCAGTGACGGTGGTTATGCAGTCAGCGATTTTCGTAACGTCGATCCCCGGGTGGGTAGTCTCGACGCAATTAACACCCTCTCTGCATCAGCACGTAAGCGGGGAATGCTGTTGATCTTAGATATGGTTTTGAACCATACATCTGATGAACATGAATGGGCTCAGCGTGCACGTGCCGGTGAGCAGAAGTACCAGGATTACTACTACATTTTCGATAATAGAGATGTCCCTGACATGTTCGAAGAGACCATGCCTGAGATCTTTCCCGAGAGCTCGCCTGGTAATTTCATCTGGGATGAGCAGATGCAGAAATGGGTGATGACGGTCTTCAACAGTTACCAGTGGGATCTCGATTACAGCAATCCAGCGGTATTTATCGAAATGTTGGATAACAATCTCTTCTGGGCCAACCAGGGAGCGGATATTTTACGTCTCGATGCAGTTGCCTATCTTTGGAAGAAGATCGGTACCACTTGTCAAAACGAACGTGAAGCACATTTAATTCTGCAGCTGATGAAGGACTGTTGTCAGGTAACAGCGCCCGGGGTGCTGTTTATTGCTGAAGCGATCGTAGCACCAGTGGAAATTGCCAAGTACTTTGGTGAGGATGCGGTCATCGCTAAGGAGTGTGAGATTGCCTATAATGCGACCTATATGGCCTTGCTATGGGACGCTTTAGCAACTAAAAATACACAATTGTTATGGCAAGGTATCCAGAGTTTGCCGACAAAACTGGATCGTGCGACCTGGCTCAACTATCTGCGATGCCACGACGACATCGGGTTAGGTTTTGATGATGCCGACATCGTACGTGCAGGTTATCAACCTTTGGCTCACAGGCAGTTTCTGGTCGACTATTTTACGGGGCAGTATGACGATTCCATTGCCCGTGGAGAGCCTTTCGGGGTCAATCATAAAACCGGGGATGCCAGAATTTCCGGTTCCTTGGCATCCTTGGCAGGGCTCGAGTCTGCAATGGAAACAAGTGACGATCTTGAGATAGAGAAGTCGGTAAAAGTCATTCTTCTCCTACACAGCATGATCTGTTCTTTCGGTGGTATTCCTCTGCTCTACTATGGTGATGAGATAGGAACACTTAATAATTACGGTTATATGCAGGATGACAATAAGGTCGGAGATAATAGGTGGATGCACAGACCAAACATGGATTGGGAGAAGGCAGAGCGTCGCCATCAGCACGGAACACCTGAGCAGCAAATATTTGATGGCCTGAAAAAAATGATCGCCGTGCGAAAAGGTATACCGGCATTAGCTGATTTCAACAATCGTGAATTGGTGGATGCAGACAATCCACATCTATTTGTTTTCTGGCGAACTGATCCATTTATGCCACTTGGTTCTGTCCTGGTCGTGTGTAACTTCGATGATTCACCACAATATATGGATCTTACAGTTTTAGGTAACAGGGGTATGTTTGAACATGGTAACCTGCGTGATATCTTTTCCGGTGAATCACCGAGATTATTCAAGGATCAACTGGTGGTACCCCCATTTCACTTCTACTGGTTGACTGATGAAAGACCTGAAGTGGGTTCTTTCTAGCGGTATTGTGTTTAAAAAAAGATGCTCAGAGATTTCGTGACCTTTTTGTGATACTTGTGTGAGCTTCATGCTATGAGTTTATGATGAAATCAATTAAAACAGAGGGTGTTAATGCGACGTAAAGTACTCATTGTTGAAGACGAACCCGATATTGCTCATCTGGTACAGACTCACCTGACAGATATCGGCTGTGAGGTTGATATTGCCGGTAATGGTGCGGCGGCGATGAGTCTGTTCAAGAAGGGAGGATACGACCTGGTTATTCTTGACCTGAAGTTGCCCGATACGGATGGTTTGACCTTGTGCCGTAATATGCGTGCATCGCCGGATTATGTGGCAATCCTCATGTTAACAGCAAAATCCACTGAGTTGGATCGGGTTGTGGGATTGGAGATGGGCGCTGACGATTATCTCACCAAGCCGTTTAGCGTTCCTGAATTACTGGCTCGGGTCAAGGCCCTGTTTCGCCGCATGGATGCATTGAGTGACAACAGTTCTGACAGTGCCAAGCAGGAGAGAATCGAATGGGGCGGCTTGTTAGTAGATGTTGATAAGCGCAGTGTCAAAATCGATGGCAGTCCGGTAGAACTGACAGCTCGGGAATTTGATCTGTTATTGTTCTTTGTCCGCCATCCGGGGCGTGTATTCAGCCGCATTCAGCTGCTTGATAAAGTATGGGGATACAATCACGATGGTTATGAACATACTGTGAATTCCCATATTAATCGCCTGCGAGCAAAGATTGAGGCTGATCCGGCTGCACCCCGGTATGTATTGACGGTATGGGGTGTGGGGTGTGGGGTACAAATTCAGCGAGGAGCGGTGAAGTTTTAATTTTAATTGAGAGTTTTGAATTTTGAATTAAAGAAAGAAGACGTGTACATACGATTCAAAATTCAAAATTTATCCTGATTACCCACCGCACTCAGCTATATTGCATAGCTGTTGAACGGTTATTAACTTAAGGTGATCTGAAGCATTAAAATGAGGATCTGAGTGGACTTCCAACGCGTTATGGTGGGGCAGAGCCCCACCCTACACCCCTGGCTAGTGTAGTGTCCTAAACCACTGCTGTCCCATAAATATTCATGAGAATAGCAGCCTGGATTGAAGTGGTGAAATATCGGGATCTGGTGGATCCCCGAATAACAGTT